>JAFAHH010000548.1 GCA_019237355.1 Acetobacteraceae bacterium
CGCGACAGGCCACGCTGGCAATTGCTGATGGAATAGAAGATCGCCGTGTCGGCAACCTTGGGATCCAGCACCGGCGCCGCTGATCCAACAGGCTTTGAACATTGGTCGCGAGCCCCTTCACCAAGGCCACCTCAACGAAAATCAACGGCTCGTTCGGCATCCGCGGATGGAAGAAAGCGTAGCAGCGCCGGTCGGAATCAAGCCGGTTCTTAAGGTCACGCCAGGAGCGGATCTCGTGCACCGCCTCGTAACCGACCAGTTTTTCGAGCAACCCGGCCGGGCTCCACCAATCGATGCGCGACAGCTCAAGGAAACCGACATCGAACCAGCTCGCGAGCAACCGGTGCAGGTCCCCCTCCAATGCATTGAGCCACGGGTCATCCTTTTTGTTTTCCAACAGGAATGCACGCAGGTCGACCAAGAATTTCATTCCATCCGGAATGGTCGTGAACTGAGTCAGCAAGCGGCTCCGGGGAGGCTCGAGCGCACGGCGTAGCCGGGCCTTGGCGGCGGCGCGCTCGGCGACATCCCGGGCAGCTTGTACCATCGAATATGCATCCGCCACGGCTTGCGGATCGGAATCGAAGCCCGCCAAGGTCTGCAGGAACTCGATCCGCCCTGCCGTATCGGCGGCCAGGTAGGTGCGGGCGAGCTTGGCTGCACGGCCCCGCGCACTCACCTCGCCGCCGCGCGAGTCTAGAACGGCGCGCATTTGCGCTTGGATACTGTCTTCTTCGTCGTTACTGACGCTGGCCGCCATATCGCGCCAGACGGTTGCAATCCTGCGAATGGCTCGGTCGAAAAATCCGGGCGGGGCAACAGTGTCGCTCATCGGAAACTCCTGTCCGACGGCTAATGTAGCTACAATTTGGTCAACTGTTAGACGTTATCTCGGCGATTGCCCGTTTGATTGCCGGCGGGATATCTTCCGCTACCAAGCCCGCTCCTACGAGCGCCGCCGCCCGGCCGTGTAGCCAAGCGGCCGCCGCCGCTGCTTCCCACGGCGGCATTCCCTGCCCAAGCAGCCCCGCAATCAACCCGGCCAGCACATCGCCAGCACCCGCCGTCGCAAGCCAAGGTGGGGCGGAGGTGTTGATGGCGGCCCGTCCATCCGGCGCCGCGATGATTGTATCGGCCCCTTTCAGCAACAGCACCGCTCCTATCCGTTCCGCGGCCTTGCGTGCCGCCGAGAGCCGATCCGGTTTGGGGTTCCCGAATACGCGTTCAAATTCGCCCAGATGCGGCGTGAGCACGGCGGCTCGGCGGAACGCATCCGGCTCGTGGGCAAAGGCGGTGAAACAATCGGCGTCGGCCACCACGGCCCGGCCCGCTTCAAGAAGACGCGGTAGCGCTGCGTGCGCTTCGGCCGGCCCGAGGCCGGGGCCGCAAACCCATACATGCCTCCGCGCATCCTGAAGAAGATCCTCAAGCGGCGCACTGGTTACGATCACACCGGGTTCGCCCGCGCGGTAAACGTCGGCGCCCTGGCTTGCGTCAATCGTTACCAGGCCAGCACCGCCATGCCGGGCCCCCGAAGCGGCGAGCCGGGCGGCGCCCGTCATGATCGCGCCGCCGAGTATGGTCACATGGCCGCGGCTGTATTTGTGCGCTGTTATCTCAGGCTGCGGCACACGCCAAAGGGAGGGACAATTGGCGAATGTGTTCGGCCGCACCTCATCGAGTACGGACGTAGGCAGCCCGATATCCGCGAGCACCGTTTTCCCGCATAGAATTCGGCCCGGTAGAAGCAGGTGCCCGGGCTTCAGCCGGAAAAACGTCACCGTCAGCACCGCCTGGGGCGCATAGCCCCGCACCTCTCCCGTTGCGCCATCGAGGCCGCTCGGCACATCGACCGCGACCACTCGGCGCGCCGCCCGGAGAACATCGGCGACCAAACCTTCGACATCCCGAGTCAGGCCCGCGCCGAATACGGCATCGATGACGAGCTCGGCGCCCCGGGCTTGATCATCCGTGAAATCAACCCGAGGCCCTCGCCAGCGTGCTGCCGCGGGCGCGGCATCGCTGCCCGGCCGGGGTATGCCGAGCGGCGCGACAGCAACCGGCCAGCCTTGCTCCGCAAGCAGGCGGGCGGCGACATAGCCATCGCCGCCGTTGTTGCCCGGCCCGGCCAGCACCAAGGTGCGGCACGGCGCGAATTTACGCCGGATCGCGCGCGCAACCGACCACCCTGCATGCTCCATGAGCACCGGGCCGGGAACACCGCGCTGGGGCGATAAGGAATCGGCCCGGGCCATTTCTTCGGGGGTCAGCAATTCGGGTGGATAGTGCGGATAATTATGCATGATGCGATTTTGCCACCTTACTCGTCACTCGACGAGGTGCAATTAGGGTATGCTGCGGCAGCTATATGGAGTCGCAAATGGCGATGGTGATCACGGTGGCGCAGCAGAAAGGCGGCGCCGGCAAAACGACGCTTGCGGCGAACCTGGCCGTTGCCCTGGCGGAAGCCCAGCGTGTGGCGCTGCTCGACATCGATCCGCAACGCAGCCTGGCGCGGTGGCACGCGCTTCGTAAGGCGAGGCCGGCGCAAGCTGCGCGCATTACTTTTTCGGAGGCCGCTGGATGGCGGCTTGCCGGAGAGCTCGACCGGCTACGCCGCGATCACGATGTGGTGTTGGTCGACAGCCCGCCGCAGATCGATACGGATGCCAAAATAGCCGTACGCAATGCTGATTTGGTTTTGGTTCCAGTGCAACCGAGCCCGCCTGATATCTGGGCTGCGGAAGGCACTCTGACAATTGCAGCGAAAGAGAGGAAACGCGCGACGCTGGTTTTAAATCGCGCGCCGGCCGGGTCGTCGCGGCTACGGGAATCGGTGCAGGCCGAAATTGTTGCGCGCGCCATGCCGCTGCTCAAATCAGCCTTGGGCGACCGCACAGGGTACGCAGTCGCCTTTGCCGAGGGGCTAGGCATCACGGAAGCCCTACCGCGGTCGGCCGCTGCCGATGAACTGCGCGCGCTGCTTTCGGAGATTCAGGGGCTGGGGCAGTGACGAACGCGGTCTCCTGGTGGGGCGCCGTGCTTGCCTTGCACATCTTGGGTGCGGTGATTTGGGTGGGAGGAATGTTCTTCGCCATCCTCGTGCTTCGGCCAAGCCTCGGCACCGTTGATCCCGCGCCGCGAATCGCCTTACTGGGGCAGATCTTCCGAAAGTTCTTTCGTTACGTCTGGCATGTAATCCCCATCATGATCGTCACCGGCTATGCGATGGTGTTCGGACGGTTCGGAGGATTCAGGGGCGTCGGGTGGACCGTGCATGCTATGCAGGGGCTCGGGTGGATCATGACTTTCGTTTTCCTGGCAGTCGTGTTTGGCCCCTATCCAAAGTTCCGGGCCGCCATTCAGCCCGCCAAAGCCGGGCAACATGTCGAGACCATGCGGCGGCTGATAGCGGCGAACCTCGTCCTGGGTCTGGTCACGATTGTTGTTGCGGCGCTGGGAAGCATCTAACCGGCTTCTCATCCGTCGAGGTTCAAGGATACAGTGAGCTCGGCTGCGAGCCATTCGGCGAAGAGCCGGATCCCGCGTGAGCTGCGCTTCGCGCGGGGGAACACGAGCCAATGGCCAGTGTAGACCATGTCCTCGCACGAAACACTCCCGATACCAAGCTGCAGTTCGCCAAAGCCACGCTTGACATGGCGCATGAGCGCCTCGCCCTCGGCGGTGAGGCGAACCGAACGTCCCTCTCGCGCGAACAGCGCTACCCCAAGTGATTCCTCCAGCCCACGCACGGCGTG
>JAFAHH010000009.1 GCA_019237355.1 Acetobacteraceae bacterium
GATCGTCCTTCCGCTCCTCTTCGAAGGCAATACGAAAATGTGGAGATGTTGTGTTCCTATAACTTATTCGAATCACGTCATGTTCCTCCCCAACAGCGAAGCATCATAACTTCGGGCTACGCGCGCTTCCTGAACGGTGGAGTCCTCATCGGCAGCCAGTCGGCGTAGCTGCCTGGCTGTCGCGCTGTAGCCCAGAAGGCGAATCATCCCTACTTGAAGACGCCCATTATGCGGTCGAATGCTGCGCAATGAGGCCCATCCGGATGATGCCTATGGTGGAACGAAGAGCCTGCGCGAGGTAAACGATCCGCGCCCATCTCGGACCGAACCTTGGCAGCCAGACTGTATTGAAAAGCTCCTCAAAGTCGCCCAGCCGGTCTTCATGCCGGTCTGCCGGTAGGAACAGGCAAATGACGAATTCGCCCAATCGGGGAGGCCTTCTGGGCTCACCTTGAGAAGGTCTAGCTCCGGATCAGCACCTTCCCCAAGGGGAATTTGTATTTTATTCCCTTTGCCGATGATTGCGTTGATGCCATTAGGATGGACTTGAAGGGTGTTGCAAATCAGTTCGATGGCCTGGGGATCATTTTTGAGGCCCTCAGCTAATGCTTCGATGCCACGATCGGACCTGAAGTATTTAGCAAGCGTAGGAGGTGCTTTGATCGTAGGAGGGGCTTTGAGGCGGGCCATTACGCGCGCGCGCCGATTAGCAAGGCCTCTGCGTTCGCCCACCTGCGGCGATTCGCCTCCCATGCTTGCGAGAGGGCCAGAATTCCGGGTGCTTTCATCTCATAGAAGCGCTTCGGCCGCCCGCCGCGTTCTGGAGTCGGGTCGCCCAGCCTCGATATGACGAAACCTTTCTTTTCTAGCCGATCCAGCGTCGCATAGACTGCCCCGAGGCTAATTGACCATCCAGCGCGTTTCTCAACTTCATCGGCGATGGAGACGGAATAGCCGGTGCCGTGTTGCTGATGGACGGCTAGCAGCACGATCTGCTCGAAATCCCCCAATATGTGCTTACTCAAAGCCAGCACCCTTTTCCATACCACGTAGAGAAAAACGGTAGGCACCTGCTTGTCAAGGTTGGGTCAGGCTGGCTTTATGTATAACCGTAAAGCGGTATAGACGTTTGACGTAAAGCCATATAGCCTGCCCTGCGGGCCTCGGGGGACGAGTCGATGCCGGTCCTTACGCTCGCCAGCAGCAAAGGCGGCTGCGGGAAAACCACCATTGCCACCAGCCTGGCCGCAGTGCTGGCTGCGGATGGTGTGGATGTCGCCCTGCTGGATGCGGACCCGAATGGCGGCGCCTATCGCTGGGCCACTGCCACCTATACCGGCCCGAAGGTGGCCAGCTACGCCGAGCCGGATAAGGACCGCCTGGCCGACCTCCTGCCCGTCCTAGCCGACCGGCATGCCGTGCTCATCGCCGATACCGCCGGGTTCGGGAACCTGGCGGCCACGATCTGCATGTTGGGCGCCGACGCGATCCTGATCCCGGTCAGCCCGGGTGAGGGCGATGTGATCGAGGCCCGGAAGACGGTCAGCTTTGTCGAAGGCCTCGCCCGCACCGCCCGCCGGCCAATTCCCGCCCGCATCGTGCTGAACCGGATCAGGAAGGGGACCACCCTATCGCGACACACCCTGTCGGAGCTCGAGGCGCTTTCCCTGCCACGGCTGCAGACGGCGATCAGCGAAGCCGTCGCCTATGGCGAGCTGGGCTTTTCGGGTGCGCTGCCGATGACCGGCCCGGCGACAGCCGAGATTGCCGGCCTGGTGGCCGAGCTACGCAACCACGGCTGGCTGCCGCCCGTTTATGTCAATGCGTAAAGATGGTTAGATGTAAATCTGTAAGATGACCAGGAAGCTGAAAAGCGTGGCAACCGCCCAGGCCGAACCGCAGGCCGCGCCGACGCCGGCGCCCGCCCGCCGCCTCCAGTCCGCCCAGCTCCGGCAGATTGCCGAGCAGATCGCTCCGACTCAGCCGCCGGCCGTCATGCCTACCCGGCGCCGCAGCACCCTCATCAACTTTCGGGCCGAAACGCTCCTGGCGGACTGGCTGGCCGACCGTGCGGCGGCGGAGAGCACAACGCAGAAGGTGATCATCACCCGGGCTCTGGCGGCGGCCGGCGCACCGGTATCGCCACAGGACTTGGAGGACCGGACGCCGCGGCGCCGGCGCGGCTAAGCCGAGGAGGGCCAAATGAGCGGCTATTCGGAAGACATCGTGACCTGGAGCGAGCGCCAGGGCGCCCTGCTGCGCCGGATCGCAGCCGGCGAGCTGGTCAACAGCGCAGAACTCGACTGGCCCAACATCGCCGAGGAGATCGAGTCGGTGGGTAGAAGCGAAACCCGGGCTTGTGAGTCGCATCTTGTCCAAGCGCT
>JAFAHH010000053.1 GCA_019237355.1 Acetobacteraceae bacterium
CTTGCCCTGCCAGCCCTGGCCGGCATCCCTCCAGTCGTGCTCAGCCATGGCTCTCTCGAGCGCCCGCTTGACATTGGCGGTGGCCCGCAGGCGGAACAGATATGGCAAACCTTCCCGCTCGGCGCGTGCCATCACCGGCTCATTGCCTCATTCGGCATCGCCGCGCACCAGGGCGGGCCAGCGTGTCCGGCCAAGACGGTCGAGCAACGACCCGCAGGGTGAGCCGGCACGGCGATGAGATCCGCTTTCATTCCCGCGCTTTCCGCCGATTCGGCCGCACGGCGCAAGCTCGGAACTGCCGGATTTAGGTTCAGGCAAACGGACACGCGGAGCGGGGCGTGAGCGGGGCAGCAACTACACGGCACCCGTTGTCGGCTGGGTCCCGCACCTTAAGCACTCACGCGGCATGATTTCTGTATGGGGGTTCAAAGTTAGCGGCGGGCGGATTCGAAGCACCGACCAACGGATTACGATTCCCTCCAGAGCGGTTTCCACTCACGTGGAACCGCTCGAGCTTTGTTTTGCGAGCAGATTCACGCGATGTGGATCGCCTTCGGCGATTCCACCTGATCGCGATCTGCTCTAGCGCTGGGCTACAATGCCCGCCCCACGGTCGCGGCGGCCGGGCGGGAAATGAACCCGCCGCCCAGCACCCGGTCCCCATCGTAGAAGACGCAAGCCTGGCCGGGCGCGGCAAGGGAAGGCTGATCGAGCCGCACCACAGCACCCTCGCCCTCCGCCCGCACCCACCCGGGCTGCGGCTCTTCCCGGGCCCGGAGCTTGAAGCTGCAGTGGATTGCGCCTTGCGGCGGCGGCACAAGCCAATTCACCTCCCGCAACCAGACTTCCCGCGAGCCCGAACTGCGCGGACCGACCACCACACGGCGCCGGCCCGGATCCAGCCCCACAACGACCTGCCGTTCACCAGCGTCGAAGCTCGCTGGCCCCAGTCCTTTCGCCTGGCCAACCGTATAATGGGCAATGCCCCGATGCTCTGCCAGCGCCCGGCCATCGAGGGTTACGATTTCCCCAGCTAACGCAGCTTCAGGGCGCAGCCGTCCAACTAGGCTCGCATATCCCCGAGACGGAACGAAACAAATATCCTGGCTGTCCGGCTTGGCCGCCACCCGCAGGCCAAGCCGCTCGGCATGGAACCGAACGGTTGCTTTGTCCGGCATCTCACCCAAGGGAAAGAGGGCCGCCGCAAGCTGGGCGCGCGTGGTCGCGAATAGGAACCAGCTTTGGTCGCGGGCCTTATCGACCGCACGATGCAGCTCGGCCCCGTCCGGCCCTTCGACCCGGCGCACGTAATGGCCGGTGGCCAGACGCTCGGCGCCCAGCCCGCCGGCGAGCGCCGTAAGATCCGTGAACTTCACCGTCTGATTGCACCGGATGCACGGAACGGGGGTCTCTCCGGCCGCATAGCTATCCGCGAAATCCGCAATGACCGCATTCGCAAACCGGGATTCGGCGTCGATCACGTAATGCGGGATGCCCAGATGGTCTGCGACCCGGCGCGCATCGTGGATGTCCTGCCCGGCGCAACACGCACCCTTGCGGCCGGCCGCCGCGCCATGATTGTAGAGCTGGAGCGTAACCCCAATCACCTCATGGCCCGCTTCATGCAGCAATCCGGCAACCGTGCTGCTGTCGACGCCGCCAGACATGGCGACCATGATGAGCATGTGAGGAACTCGCCGGCTGCGGCTAGTCGTTCAGCAAATTGCGGGTGCCAGCGGGTAGGCGCACCACCAACCCGTCCAGCTTTTCGGTCATCACGATCTGGCACCCGAGGCGCGAGGTCTCCTCTAGTCCGAAGGCAAGGTCGAGCATGTCCTCCTCATCCTCGGTGGGCTCGGCGAGTTTGCCGAACCAGGCCGGATCGACGATGACGTGGCAAGTGGAACAGGCAAGCGAGCCTTCGCACGCGCCCTCGATATCCACCTCGTGCATATGCGCGATCTCGAGCACGGAGAGCCCGACCGGGGCATCCACCTCCCGGCGTGCTCCATTTCGCTCGATAAAGGTCATCTTCGGCATAGCTAACGCGCCCGATCCATTGCTGCGGCGGCTCGGCCGGCCTCTGGGCTCAGACCCGGAGGCTTGCGGCCAAAGCTAACCGCTTATGCTTCCGCCAGTTCCAGCGCCTGGCGATGCGCGGCGATAAAAACGGCCGCCGCATAGTCGATATCGGCGGGGGAGGTAAAGCGCCCGATGCCGATCCGCAAGGTGCGGGCCGCCTCCGCCCGGCTAAGGCCGAGGGCGCGCAATACATAGGAGGGCTCGATCGCGGCCGAGGAGCAGGCTGACCCGGTCGAGACGCACAGATCAGGGGCGCTCGCCATGATCGCAGCCGCGGTGACGTCCGGAAAGGTGATGTTGACGTTTCCAGCGATGCGGTTTTCCATCGAGCCGTTGACCTGCAGCCCGGGAATGGCGGCGCGCAAGCGCGAGAGCAGGCGGTCCCGTAGGTGCAAAAGCCGGTCGCGCTCCTGCTCCATCTCCTCCTGAGCGCAGCGGCATGCTTCGCCGAGCCCAACGATCAAAGGCGCCGGTAGGGTGCCGGAGCGAAGCCCCCGTTCCTGCCCGCCGCCCGAGAATAGCGGGCTTAGGCGTACGCGCGGCCGCCGCCGCACGTATAGCGCCCCAATCCCCTTCGGTCCGTAGAGCTTATGCCCGCTTAGGGAGAGGAGGTCGATGCCCCAGCCAACGGCGATTGGAATCTTGCCGGTAGCCTGAGCCGCATCGGTATGGAAAAGCGCCCCGGCCCGTTTCGTTATCGCGGTGAGGGCGGGCAGGTCTTGGATCACACCCGTCTCGTTGTTCACGGCCATGATGCTGACCAGCAAGGTCGGCACAGCGAGCGCTTCTCGCAGCCGCTCTGGATCAAGCAGGCCATCCGGACGCACTGGCAGAAACAGGGGATCGAAGCCTTCCTCGGCTGCGTCCGCGAAGCACTCCAGGACGCATTTATGTTCGGTCACCAGGGTGACGATCCGGCGGCGGGGATCGCCAGCGGCGCGGGCGTAGCGGGTGGCACCCTTAATGGCAATGTTGTTGCTCTCGGTTGCGCCCGAGGTGAAGATAATTTCTTTCGAATCCGCCCCAATCAAGCTGGCGACTTGGGCGCGCGCCCGATTGACCGCCCCGGCGGCTGCCCGGCCCATCTCGTGTTCGGCGCTGGCCGGGTTGCCGTAAGCCTCGCTGAACCAGGGTAGCATGGCCGCCAGCACCCGCGGATCGCAGCGGGTTGTCGCCTGGTTGTCGAGGTAGGCAGGCCGGATGGAACCGGCGTGAGGGTCGTTGGGCATCATCGGCTGGGATGTAGGTTTAGCTCGGTTGGAACGCTAGAGCGCGATGGCTTGAGGCGGACTCGTCGGAAAGCCTGAATCGCGCTTTCAAGACCAAGAACCTAGCGCATGATGGCTTCGCGTGAGCCATCATGCGGTAGGGCAGCGTGCAGCCGCTCCGCCATAGCTGCATAGGCCCGGCCAAACGCATCCACGTGGGCGGGATCGGCATTCCAGGGCAGCGAAATGCGAATCGCCTGCCCGGCCAGCGGTCCCAGCCCCATCGCCCGCAGGACATGGCTCGCGCCCACCTTACCGGAGCTGCACGCGGCCCCGGCGCTTACCGCGATTCGTGCCAGATCGAGTGCGATCACCTGCGCATCCGCACGCACGCCAGGTAAGGCGACGCAACTGGTGTTGGGCAGACGGGGAGCCGCCGCCCCGCAGACCACCGCGCCCCGAGCGACGGCCGCCCGCTCGGCCGAATCGCGGAGCGGGGCCAAGTGCTCGCCGCCCGAAGCCGCAAGCGCCGCGGCCGCGAACCCGGCGATTGCGGCGACGGCTGGGGTCCCGCCGCGGCGGCCTCGCTCCTGCCCGCCGCCCGCGATAAGCGGGCAGATATCGGCATGGGCCGGTGCGAGCAGCAGCGCACCCGCCCCCGCTGGGCCGCCGAGCTTGTGGGACGAAATTGCAAGACTATCCGCCCCTAGCTCGGACAGATCGAGGGGGACCCGGCCGGCCGCCTGGACCGCATCGACATGCAGCAATGCGCCATGGCTGCGGCATAGAGCCGCGACCTCACGCACGGGGTGCATCACCCCCGTCTCATTATTCGCCAGCATGAGGCAAACCAGGGCGGGAGGGCCGGATCCCAGCATTGCCTCAAGCGAATCAAGGGCCACTACCCCGCTGTCATCCACGGGGATTATCTCGGCTTCCGACCCAGAAGCCCGAATGGAATCGTGCTCCGTTGCCCCAATCAGTAACCGGCGCGATGCACGAAGCCCGTGAACCGCAAGCGCGTTGGCTTCGGTCGCCCCGGAGGTGAAGACCAGATTGCCTGGGCGCGCGCTGAACCGAAAAGCAAGCTGTTCGCGGGCCTCTTCAAGGATTCGGCGGGCCGCCCGGCCCGCTTGGTGCACCGAGGAGGGATTGCCTGTCTGCATCAGTGCTGAGTGCACTGCAGCAAGAGCGTCGGGCCGAAGCGGCTCGGAAGCATTGGCGTCCAGATAGATCATTCGTTCAGAAACCTGTGGCGCCGGGCGAGCACCTGTCCGCACGACCCGGCGCTTGGAATGGGGCGGGGTACATCCCATGTCCGAGGCCGGGCCGAAATCCGCATAGCGTAAAGAATTACTTTTCTCGCGCTCACTGGTCAAGAATTCGCGCGTTCAAGCCCTTATGCAGTGCAACGGGTTTACCAAATCTTCGTGTCTGGTCTATGAACCATCTGCTATACACAACGTGTTAGGCAATTCTGGTAGGGGACAGGCGGCATCGCCCGGAAAGGGTTCGGGGCGGTGTTGTTAGGCTAGAAAAGAAAAGAACGGGTTTCGAAAAGCCATGCCTGAAGTGATGTTTGCCGGCCCTATTGGCCGGCTGGAGGGCCGTTACCACCATTCCAAGGAAAGTGGCGCGCCGGTTGCGCTGATATTACACCCGCACCCGCTACATGGCGGGACGATGAACAACCGGATCGCCTACACAATGTACCAGTCGTTCCAACGACTGGGATGCTCGGTGATGCGCTTCAATTTCCGGGGCGTCGGCCGAAGCCAGGGCCGCTATGATGGTGGCCATGGCGAGATCAGCGATGCCGCCTCGGCGCTCGACTGGTTGCAGGCGGTCAACCCCAACGCGGGCGGGCTGTGGGTTGCAGGCTACTCGTTTGGGGCCTTCGTCGGGATGCAGTTGCTCATGCGGCGACCTGAAATTTCAGGTTGGGTCAGCGTGGCACCGCCCGCGAGCCATTACGATTTCGGCTTCCTGGCGCCCTGCCCGTGTGGGGGGCTAATGATCCACGGGGATGCTGATGAGCTGGTCCCGGAGCCATCGGTACGGAAGCTCGTCGATAAGCTGAACACACAGAAGGGTGTGCAGGTCGATTATCGCATCTTCGCGGGCGCAGATCATGTGTTCGCACAGCACGCGGAAAGGGTGGCCGAGGCGGTCGAGGACCATTGCGGCCGGGTCATCGCCCGCCGCGCTATGGCGCTGGCGGCTGACTAGGCCGCACACGTCGGAAGGCAGAATTTCTCACCACAGCAATCCCAAGCAAAGGCCATCCAGACCCCTTCGCTACTGGATCAACTAGCAGCCACTCCGCATTATAGCACGAGGTGGCTGTGATTATTCGCGGTCTCCATTGGCTTCGGGCACCCGCCAGTAACTCCCGCTTCGTCACCCTACGTGCTAGAGCGCAATAGCTTGAACAGACCATCGGAAAGCCCGACTCGCATTCCCAACGAACAACCTAGATCATCAAGGCTCCGACCTAAAGCCGTCATGCTCTACTGCCTCTCTGGCCGGGTGATTACGCCGCCCGCCAAGGGATAAGCAACGCCGGTGGTACCCGGGAAGGTCAAGGGCAAACCGGCCCAGACCCGCGCGGCCAGATAGGCGAAGCACTGCGCCTCGAGTGCATCGCCATTCCATCCAACCGCCTCCACCGGTTGCACCGTCGCCTGAAGGACCGCGCGCAGCGCCCCCATCAGGGCTGGATTCCGGCGCCCTCCTCCGCAAACAAGCCAACGCCGGGGCGGGGCAGGGAATTGCGCCGCCGCCACCGCCTCAGCTGTAAAGGCGACGAGCGTCGCGGCGCCGTCGGCGGCTAAGAGGCGATCCACGCCACTCGCGGCAATCCAGTCGGAAAACTCCAATCGGTCCAAAGATTTCGGCGATCGGCGGCGAAAATAGGGATGCCCCATCAAGCGCGCTAGAACCGAGGCATCGGGATGCCCCCCACGGGCCATCTGCCCATCCCTGTCAAAAGGCTCGCCCGTGTGGCGCGCCGCCCAATCATCGAGGGGACCATTACCCGGCCCGGTATCGAATGCGATCAGCGCGCCGTCCTCGCCGATCCAAGTCACGTTAGCGACGCCGCCCAAGTTCAGGACCGCAAGGGGCTTTTGCAGATTGGCGGCCAGCGTCGCGTGGAAGACTGGGGCAAGAGGTGCTCCCTGCCCGCCCACGGCCACATCCGCCGCCCGGAAATCATGGGCCACCGCGATGCCGGTTCGCGCGGCTAGCATCGCCGCATCACCCACTTGCCAGGTTTGCCGCCGGTCTGGCCTGTGAAGGACCGTCTGGCCATGGAACCCGATAAGGCTTGCCGGCCATCTTAGCGCCGCCACCGCCTGCGCATGATATTCAGTGAGCCGCGCGACCACGCTTGGCAGCCGGGGATCTTGGGGCGCTAGTACCGGCGCAAAATCGAGCATCTGACGCAGATCGGTCCGAAGCCGGGCATCGTAGGGAATGGTCAGCGCTGGGCCGAAGGAACCGATCCGTTCGCCATCTGTCTCCAGCCCAGCCGCATCCACGCCATCGAGAGACGTGCCGCTCATCAGCCCGATCACGCGGAGCATTCTTCTCGTGCACTGCCTATGCTAGAGCGCGATCGCTTGAGGCGAACTCGGGTTCCCAATTGGCCAGCACGGGTTTCCATTTTGTGCGCAAAATGGGCGCCCGGGATTGGGGTCTCGATCGTCGGAAAAGCCCGAATCGCGCTCTCAAGAGAACCTATAGAGCAGGATGACTTTGACCTGAAGCCATCCTGCTCTAACCCCGGTTCGCCCACCATACCTAGGACGCAATTATGACAGCACAAAGCGGCTTTTTGCGAGAGGCAACGGAGAGAGGCTTTATTTTTCAGTGTACCGACCTCGAGCAGCTGGACGAAGCTTTAGCGAGCGGCCCGTTCTCCGCCTATATTGGCTTCGACTGCACCGCTGATAGCCTGCATGTCGGAAGCCTGCTCCAAATCATGATCCTACGGCTGCTGCAGCGGCACGGACATAAGCCCGTGGTGCTGATGGGTGGTGGAACCACCCGCATCGGGGATCCGTCATTTCGCGACGAAGCGCGGCAACTGCTTTCAGACGAGCAGATCGCCGCGAACATGGCCGGCATACGCCGCTGTTTCGAGCCGTTCCTGCGCTTTGGCGAAGGCCCGGCCGATGCGATCATGCTCAATAACGCCGATTGGCTCGACCGGCTCGGCTATATCGAGCTTCTGCGTGACGTAGGTCTCCATTTCAGCGTCAATCGCATGCTGTCCTTCGACAGCGTGCGCACCCGGCTGGAACGTGAGCAAGGCCTTACCTTCCTGGAATTCAATTACAGCATTTTGCAAAGCTACGATTTCAGGGAACTCTATCGTCGCCACGGCGTGCGGCTGCAAATGGGCGGGTCTGATCAGTGGGGCAACATTGTCTCTGGGGTCGAGCTCATACGGCGCACCGAAGGACAGACCGTGTTTGGATTAACGACCCCACTGATCGCAACCGCTTCGGGCGCCAAGATGGGCAAAACCGCACGGGGCGCGGTTTGGCTCACAGCCGACCGGGTTTCGCCCTATGAGTACTGGCAGTTCTGGCGGAACACCGAAGATGCCGATGTCGGCCGATTCTTACGGCTGTTTACCGAGCTTTCCCTGCCGGAAATCGAGACCCTTGAGGCCCTTCCCGGGGCCGAAATCAACGAAGCCAAGAAGGTGCTCGCAACGGAAGCGACGGCGTTAGCTCATGGAAGGGACGCCGCGACGCTTGCAGCCGAAACCGCGCGCCAGACGTTCGAGCAAGGAAAAGCCGCTGACAGTCTTCCTACCGTCACCGTAAGCACGGCCGAGCTGGACGGGGGAATTCCCGCCTATCGCCT
>JAFAHH010000300.1 GCA_019237355.1 Acetobacteraceae bacterium
CGCCGGGGGCGCGCTTCGGGAGCAGTCGAATCGCGGCCTATCCCCGGGGGCACAGACGCAGGCCACGACCAAAGGTTACACCACCGATGCGCAAATCGTCAGTGGGTTATGGAACGGTTTTGCAAAGAAAGGTGATGTGCTTTGCAGTTGGAGTGACGTGGGGCTGCCGGCTTCGCTCTGTTACGATGCGAAGTACGTTTACTCGCGTACTTTCAATCACCTGCTTGCCAATGACGCGGCTTCCTGGACAGCAAAATAGTTAGGTTCAGGGGTTCCGTGTGCCCGAGGGGCCACCCCTCTGCACAGGACAAAACTTGGCGGTCTCAGGGGTGAGGACGTCGAGGCGGGGCGGCCGCCCGCGGGTTAAGCTGGCAGATGACCAAATCCCCAACTCCTCGACCTCGGTCGGACTCGCGCCCGGTACGCCCGACGCCTCACCACGATCACGTTGGCCTGCTCCAGGCCCAATTGCAACGCCACCTGGGCTGGCACCGGGCGCGACTGAACTTCTTGGCCAAAGTGCTGCTGGCCTTGCTGGCCGCCGGCCGCGTTAACCTGACCAAAGTGGCGCGCGCCTTCAGCGGCCCCGCGCAGTTGGACAGCCATTACAAACGGCTTCAACGGTTTTTGCGCGGGTTTGATTGCTTGGCCGACGGGAGCTTGGCGCGTCTGCTGGCAGGCTTAAGCGGCGTGGAGCCCCCGTGGGTCTTAAGCCTGGACCGCAGCGATTGGCGCCCGGCGGTGCCGGGGGCGGCCTTGCCCTGGATTAACTTCCTGGTGTTAGGCATCGTGCGTGACGGGGTGGCTTACCCGCTGTTGTGGACGCTTTTGCCCAAGGCCGGCAGTAGCAACGCCCAGGAACGCATCGACTTAAGGGAACGGTTTCTGGCCCTGTTCGGGCTCGAGGCCGTCCGCTTCATCGCCATGGATCGGGAATTTGGCACCAGCCGCCGTTGGGTGCAGTGGTTGGATCAACAAGGGCTGGACTTTCGGCTGCGGCTCTGCGTGTCGACCCGGTTCGCGCTACGGGGCGGGCCGACCCGCGTCGGTGGGCCGGCGCTTCGGGGGCTTGCGCCCCGCCAAAGCCTTGCAGCCCTGGGGGGCGCGCCGGCTCTTTGGCGTGCGGGTGCGGGTGGCCGCCCTGCGGCTGCCGCCCGAAACGTGCGCGCTCACCCAAGCGGCTAAACGGGCCAAAGGGCACGCCCATCCGGGCGATGAGTTAGTCGTGGTCGTGGGCGCCTACCGGCGGGGCGAGTCGGCCGATTTGCTGGCCGATTACCGGCTACGCTGGGGCATTGAGTCGTTGTTTGGGGCGCTCAAAAGCCGGGGGTTCGACCTGGAGAGCACGCACCTGCATCACCCTGAACGACTCGAACGGCTATTGGCTTTGTTAGCGTTAGCCTTCGGCTGGGCCCACCGCACCGGCCTGTGGGTGGCCGAGCACGTGCGAGCCCCGCGCCTCATTGCCAAGTACGGCCGACGGGCCAAAAGCCTATTTCGTCTCGGGTTGGATACTTTATGCCAATTGCTGCTCCCTGGCGCCTTGAGGCCACGCGACTGCCGTATCCGCTTCCGCCTATTCGTCACGTTTTTGTCCTGTGCTTAGGGGGCACCCTCTCGGTGGTGTTAGAGGGTGTGTGAGAGCCCAGGCGGATTCGCATCGCCGCCCTCGCTTCCCACACACCCTCTTAGTACTACTCCGTTAGATTTAACCTTGACGCAACAGGGTTTTTGCGCGTTATTAGCGGCGTAGTATTCGTATGAACCGCACTTTCACGCCTCGGCTCGAGCCCGCGGTGCTCGAGCGCTTGGAGGCGTACGCCGACCGTTTTCGCCCCCACTTTAACCGCACCCGCCAAGCCGATTGGGCCGAAGTCTACCTGCGCGGCCTGCTCCAAGAGGGCGAACGCAAATCGATCGAACCGATCTCGGGTCGGGTCAGCCTGCCGGCCGAACTGGCGGGCGTGGCCGACCCCGAACAGGCCCTCCAACAGTTCATGAGCCAGAGCACTTGGGAGGAGGCGGCGGTGGCCCGGGAGTACCGGGCCACGATGGCCGAAGAGCTGGCCGACCCCGACGGGGTCTTTTTGGTCGATGACACCGCCTGTCCCAAAGCCGGCCAGCACTCGGTGGGCGTGCAGCGCCAGTACTGCGGGGCCTTGGGCAAGAAGGCCAATTGCCAATGCGCCGTGTCGCTGCATTACGTGAGCCCCCAAGGCCATTGCCCGCTTTCGATGCGCCTCTACCTGCCGACCGCTTGGTTAAATGACCCGGTCCGACTGGACCGCGCCGGGGTGCCCCCGCAGGAACGCCGGGAGTTGACCAAGGGCCAGATCGCCCTGGAACTGCTGGACCAAGCGCGCGCCGAAGGGTGGCCGGGCCAGGTGGTGGTGGCCGATGCGGGCTACGGGGTTTCGGGGCCCTTCCGCCGGGAACTGGAGGCACGCGGCTTGTTCTATGTGGTGGGCGTGACCGAGCAGATGGTCGTCTTTGCCCAAGAACCCCGCTGGGAGTGGCCTCACGAGGCCGCCCGCGGCGCGCATCGGCCCCGCAGCCGGCCCCGCTTGGCCCAGGGGTCGCCCGAGCCGCTCACCCTGGCGCAGTTAGCCGCCGACACGCCGTTGCGGCGGGTCACCTGGCGTCAGGGCACCAAAGGGCCGTTGAGCGCCCGGTTTGCGTGGCTGCGGGTCTGGCCGGCCGACGGCTGGAAGGCGGGCGAATGCGCCGGGGCCGAACCCCACTGGCTTCTGATCGAGCGGCGCGAGGACGGTTCGGTCCGCTACGCCTTTAGCAACCTGCCGGCCAACACCTCCCGCTTAGCCGCCGCGCGTTATTGGCATAGCCGTTGGCCGGTGGAGCAAGGCTACCAACAGATGAAGGAGGAGTTAGGCTTGGACCATTTTGAAGGCCGCTCCTGGCACGGCTTCCACCGCCACGCGGTGCTGGTGATGATGGCCTACGGGTTTTTAACCCTGGAGCGCCTGCGCCTGCAGCAGGAACGGGAACAACAGCAGCAGCAGCAGCAGCAGCAGCAGCAGCAGCAGCAAGAGGCGGACGGCTCGGTCACCGCCGTCCCGGCACAAAGCACGAAGCGCCGCCGCGGGGATCGCGATGAACCGGACAGGCCGCGGTTAACGTTGCCGGCGGTGCGCCGTGCCCTGCAACGCTTCCTGCTGCCGGCCTGCCACCTCGATTGCCCTTACTGTCGAGCGCTGGCCCATCGATGAAGTTAACGGAGTAATATTAAGCGTTTCAAACAAATTGCCCAACTGGGTCACTTACCCAAGTACGAGGATGAGAGCGCTAAAGCCTGGCTCTATGGAAAATTGTTTGTCGCCCTGCTCACCGAAAAGCTCATCCACCATGCCTGCGCCGTTTCCCCCTGGGGCTACCGATCGGAAGTCGCAACCCTCTCGCAGTCGGTGGCGTGAGTTTTCCTTCGCCTTTCATCAACTCACCCAGGCCGTCCAGCCCGCACTTCCCCTCCGCCACATGATTGAAAACTGGCAAAGCATCGCGCGGCATCTCGCGGAGCCGCCGCGGAAGCGTAAGTTACAAGAAGAAAAGTTTATTGAGGCACCTCAAACAAGTTAACGCTTATGGTGCGCAGCCCCAACCTGGCCTCCCGCGTGCTGGGTTGGGTCTGCCGCCGCCTGGGGGCCGACCGGCTCGACCATTACGGCTACCGGCCGGTGCTGTTGGAAACCTTCGTCCAATGGCCCCGTTTCAGCGGCACGGCTTATCGGGCGGCCAATTGGGTCTGCGTCGGCGTCACCAAAGGCCGGGGCAAACTGGAGAAACATCATCAAACCGTTTTGCCCCAAAAAGCCATCTTCCTTTATCCCTTGCGTCCGGATTTCAAAGCGATCCTCACGCGCTGAACCCCACCGTGTTCACCGAATATGTACAACGGATTTTTGCGGGAGCGGAATTTTTACGCTCGA
>JAFAHH010000450.1 GCA_019237355.1 Acetobacteraceae bacterium
TTCGCTCACCGGCCGGGTCAACCAGCTCGATATAGTCAGGTCGGCGGGTCATAGGTCATCTTCATCGGCGTGCGCGCCTGCCACCGGCGGCCTCTTCTGCGGTGATGCAGGTGCAGGCCCATCAGCTCATCGGAGTGATGGGCACGCTTGGCCCGTCATAGCGAGCGTTTGTTGCAGTTCCTCGGGGCTGGCAGGGTGAGGCGGCGTTCATCGGCGATGCGAGTGTTTATCACCGTGATTATCGGGGCCCGCTTGCACGTAATCACGCTGTCGTGCCAACGTGTCAGCACGACAGCATAGGAACGTGCCGTCATGCGAACTGTCGCCGTAGTAAGCCAGAAGGGCGGAGCCGGAAAGACGACCCTCGCGTTGCATATGGCTGTAGCCGCCGAGCAGGCGGGCTACAGCGCGGCCGTGGTTGACATGGACC
Organism: Acetobacteraceae bacterium; assembly: GCA_019237355.1. Taxonomy (GTDB): domain Bacteria; phylum Pseudomonadota; class Alphaproteobacteria; order Acetobacterales; family Acetobacteraceae; genus JAFAHH01. The sequence continues at coordinate 431 of JAFAHH010000450.1, forward strand.
CGCAGGGCACAGCCGAGGCGTGGTCGGAGTGGCGGAAGGAGGCGCCGCCTGTCGTGATACCGGCAAAAACGGCAACCCTCGCCCGGACGGTTGAGAAAGCCGGTCAGTTTGGTGCGGAGCTGATCGTTATGGACACGCCGCCTCTTGCCGAGGCGGAAGCCCGCGCTGCCGCCAGGATTGCCGACCTAGTGCTTGTGCCATGCCGCCCGAATGCCTTCGATCTCCACTCGATCAGGACGACGGCGGATCTGACGCGCTTCGCGGCGAAACCCGCGTTCGCGGTGTTCAATGCAGGACCTATAGCCGCCCCGCGCCTCTATGCGGAGACGACCGAGCTGGTCACCGAGATTGGCTTGCAGGTCGCACCAGTGCGCCTGTCTGAGCGGGCAGCCTTTCGTCATGCCACGGGGAGCGGCCAAGCGGCGCAGGAAATCGAGCCGGACGGGAAAGCGGCGGCGGAGGTTGCCGCAGTTTGGCGCTGGATATGTGAGCAGGTTAGCATGCCACCACGACAGCGTGCTGGCACGCCGGCACAGGTGACAGCATGAGCGGACGACTTTCCGGGCTAAAGAATGCGATCAAAGCGGAGCGCCAGCCGAAGGAACCAGCGCCAGCCCTGGAAACGCCTACGCCCAGCCGGGTCAGCACTAAGGCGAAGGCGAGGCTCGGAAAGCGCGCGGTGGTCGGCTATTTCAGCCAAGAGCTTGCCCGGACGCTGAACGTCATGGCGACCGAGCGAGACACCACGCTGCAGGCGATCCTAGGCGAGGCAATCGATCTGTGGCTCAGAGAGCAGGGGAGGCATCCGTTCGGGGAGCGCTAAAACGACAGGGGCGGCCTCTGAGCCAAGTCAGCCAGTCCGTGTGATTAGAGTATTGGCGCTGGTGACAGGTTCTATTTTCTCAATCGTGCCCTTTAACCGAGCCATCCGCCCCAATTTGGAGCGCTGCCGTTCCTGATAGGTCGCCCGGTATTCGTCACCTTCCTTACGCCACCAGCACAGGGTTATGCCGGTAATTGGTGCACGGGAGTAGGCCCGTTCCACATCGGCCTTCACGCCATATTCCGAAAGGCCGGTGACCTCCAGAACGGCGGGCTCGATCACGCGCTTCACTAAATCAGTCCCACGCTCGTAGGCCCCTGGCGGAACCCCTAGCAGATCCCGAAACCTGTCCAGCCGGAAATGCTCAATGCAGCGATCGAGGTTCGCGCGCAGCTGAACCAGTTCGTAGAGGGCGATGGCGTATTTGCTGGACATGGCGCAGACAATTTCGGCCTTAATTCGACCCAGCGGCATGACCGGGCCAGCACCGGCACGAGCGAAATCGGCACACGGAACCGAACCGGACCGCCGATCCCTTCGTCAGACGGTATGTCGAAGGATTCAAACAAGTGGGTCAGTAGCACGCGATCACGGCCAGTCACGCCTTCGCGGTAAGCAACTTTGACCTGAACGGACAGGAGACGGGAGAGGCTGTCGCGGATGCGGTCGGTGCCGTTGTGCTTCGAGGGGCGGAGGGCTGTGATGGGCAGCTCCCAAGTGGCTGTAGGGTCGCCCAGGCGGCCGCTATCGTGCGCATGCTGGTAGAGCAGATTGAGAATAGCCCGATCAGACGCTTCCAACGCATGCGCGCCCGTTATCTCGATCAACTCGGCGGCTTTCGGCACGCCGCTCCAGTTGGTTCGCTGTTCAAGCGTCAGACTCACGCCGCGGGATTGCGACACGCCGGCGATTCGTGTCGCGTCCCCTATGCACCCGTTTTGTCGTAATGCGCAGCCCGTGGATCCAGCCGTGCCGCAAGAGGCCGCGTTAGTCGCGTCCCAGAGCCCAGCATTTGAGCACTGCGGCAAACTAGAATGCACCCGTTTTGTCGCATCCGCGCTAAGCACCCGTTTTGTCGCAATGCCGCACCCGTTTTGTCGCGATACCAGTGGCCAATCGATTGAAAGTTGAAGTGAAATCCGCACCCGAATTATGAATTAAGAGAACTTGAATTTTTCGCTGGGGATAACCGATTGCCTGTGGATAACGCATGCTCACGCTTTGGGGGCGCTCTGGCCTAATTTGTTGCGGAGCGCGCCTAAACGGCGCGCAACCACACACACGCGCCGCTCAACGCGGCGCGGAGACTCAGACCGAAATCAGCCTCGCCTCCAATCAGCAGGCCCCGGTGCTCGGCCGCGTCCAGGACGCTTCGCTTCGCTCGCGCCGCTCCGCGGTGCCTTCGGCATCCTTGACCCGGCCTGCGCGCCGGCGCCGATCGGAAATTAGGCGACGGGACGAAGAACAGGCTGCCCCGGCTCCGAACAAAGAACAGCCAAAAGACTCGGGAAAATTTGGCCGTGGGCGGCTTTTGGCGGGCGAGAGCGACGGGGGTGGGTAGCAGTCAAGCTTGAGTCGGTCTCAGCGGGCTTTCTCGACGCCTTTGCGTGCATGAAGCCCACGACCCTCGTTGCCGTCTTAAGCGATTCGCCAAACAGCCTCAGTGCCTCGGGTCATGCGTGCATTGGGGAGACACGCAAGTAGGGAGGAAACTTATGCCTGCGCCCCTTTTCGCGGGTGTCGGAG
>JAFAHH010000474.1 GCA_019237355.1 Acetobacteraceae bacterium
GATGGGGGCGGATGCCGAGGACATCGGCCTGACCGTGCACCCGCACCCGACCCTGTCGGAGACGATTGCGTTTGCCGCCGAGATGTTCGAAGGCTCCATCACCGATCTCATCGCGCCAAAGAAGAAATAAGAGGGCCGAACGAAGGAGGCAGAGGCTCGTCGCGCGAAGCGCGTCACCGTGTGCAAGTCGCGTTGGCCATCAACAGGGACCGCGTTACCCTGGCCAACCCTCTCCGCTATGCTCCATAATCTCGTGCGATCTCGATTGGGATCGCGAGACGAAACGAGCCCGGACATTTCGGGATCGTCTGCGGCTGGCATGAAGTGTTGCCGGAAATAGTAAATGATAGTTGCCCCATTCACCTATAACGCCAGTGCCTCCAGGGTCTTATTCGGTCCCGGTCGCTTGGCCGAGCTCGGAGCCGAGTTGGACCGTCTCGCCATCCGGCGTGCAATGCTGCTTTCAACGCCGAGGCAGGCGGTGCGGGCCGAGACAGTGGTGCGCCGACTCGGCGACCAGGCAGGCGGGCTATACGCTCGCGCCACCATGCACACACCCACGGACGTGACGGCCGATGCGCTGGCGCAGCTGAAGTCCGCGGGTTGCGACGGACTGGTCCCCCTCGGCGGCGGCTCGACCATCGGTCTCGGCAAGGCGCTGGCCTTGCGGACGGACCTCCCCCAAGTGGCAATACCAACCACGTATGCCGGGTCGGAGATGACGCCGATTCTGGGCGAGACCGAGGGCGGGCGCAAGACCACTCAACGTTCGCCGAAGGTGTTGCCTGAGACCGTAATCTACGACGTGGAACTGACCCTGTCGTTGCCGCCGGGCCTTTCCGCGACGAGCGGTCTCAACGCGCACGCCCACGCGGTGGAGGCACTATATTCGCGGGATGCGAACCCAATCATCTCGGTGATGGCCGAGGAGGGCATCGCCGCACTCGAGCGCAGCCTGCTCCAGATCGTTCGCGATCCCGCGAACCGCCAGGCACGGATGGATGCGCAGTATGGCGCCTGGCTATGCGGCGCCTGTTTGGGCGCAGTCGGTATGGCTCTGCATCACAAGATCTGCCATGTGCTGGGCGGCACCTTCGACCTGCGGCACGCCGAGACGCATACGGTCATGCTGCCACACGTGGCGGCATACAACGCCGAGGCGGCGCCGGACGCCATGCGCCGAATAGAGCGCGCCTTGGGCGTAGAGCGGGCTGCCGCCGGGCTGTTCGCCCTGAACCGGTCGCTCGGTGCGCCTGCTGCCTTGCGCGACCTGGGCATGCCGAAACCGGGTATCGAGCAGGCGGTCGATCTGATAATGCAGGCTCAGTTTTGGAATCCCCGCCAAGTCGATCGGGTCGCGCTCCGCGCCATGCTGACCCGCGCCTGGGCGGGGGAGCCCCCAAAGCTCGGCTGATTTGAACCACGTACAGGAGGAAGAAAGATGCGAAACTTCGACGAGACGAACATCACCTCGGCGGTGCTGGAGCGTGTTGGCCACGCGTCCTCGCCCCGGACCCGTCAAATCAGCGCGGCACTGGTGCGTCACCTGCACGACTTCGTGCGCGAAATCGAGCCGACCCAGGCCGAATGGGCGGCTGCCATCGAGTTCCTGACCCGCACGGGCCACATGTGCAGCCAGACTCGACAGGAGTTTATCCTGTTGTCGGACGCGCTGGGCGTTTCTATGCTGGTGGACGCGATTAATCACCGCCTGCCCGGCAAGGCGACGGAAACGACAGTGCTCGGCCCCTTTTACGTCGAGGCGGTCCCCGAGCACGCCTTGGGTGATGATATCTCGGGCGGGATGGCGGGCGAACCGCTCCTTGTCGAGGGGACCGTGTCGCGCATTGACGGCACGCCGATAGCCGGTGCGGTCGTCGACTGTTGGCATACGGACGGCAACGGGTTCTACGACGTCCAGGGTCGAGCCGGTCTGGAGCGGCTGGCAGGCCGCGCCCGCTTTCGCACGGAGGCGCGAGGCAACTTCTGGTTCCGCTCTATCGTACCGGCCTCCTATCCCATTCCGGACGACGGCCCGGTCGGGGACATGCTGAAGGCCCAGGGACGCCACCCATTCCGCCCGGCGCATGTACATTTCATGATCGGTCATCCCGGCTGCGAGACCCTGGTCACGCACATCTTCCTGGCTGGGAACCAGTACCTGGATTCCGACGTGGTGTTCGGCGTCAAGGATTCGCTCATCCGGGCGCTCGATCGTCAGGAGGCCGGGACGACGGCGCGCGGGAACCGCGTTGATACTGCAATGGCCGCGCTTCGTTACGACTTCGTCCTGGCGGATGTGCCCGACGCGCGCCCCCAGCAAACTGGCTGACGAACTCAGTCCCGTCGACAGGTTCGCGACCGGCAAGAACTTCGGACGAAATCCTGACGGATCAACCGATAAATCGACCGCAGTCATGACAACAGAGCGTGTGTTATTCCTCCGGGTGGCAGCTCACCCTGCCCGATAATGGAGGCTGACCGATCGATAGATGTCGTTGTTGCGTTCAGCGGAGAAGAAGAACAGTTGGATACTCCCGGAGGGTTCCTGCCACTTATATCCGACGATCGTCTGCATAACGTCTCCCTCGGGCTTCTTGTCCTTGGCCAATACGATGGCGGGTCCATACCTGGCCTCCAACCGTTGGCGCGCCCCGTTGAGGAATTCCTCATAAGCGACCAGATCCCAATCGGGATGCTGGTACTGAAGTTCGACTTCGACGAGGCTTTTGCCGGTGCCAAAGTAAAGAATTGTGCGCTGGAGAGCAGGTTGGATCAGTCCTTCGATTGTCCAGGCCTCGCGGCCCAGGATAACTTCCTTGTCGACGATCCGGGCGCCGGCACGATCGATGATTTTTGCGATTTGCTTTTGCCCTTCGGCCCAATGAAAACCGAACGGTGGGTTGATTTCCTGGGAACGCATCGGCGGAGCTGCCACAAGGCCGAGCAATCCAAATGCAAGCCATGGAATCCAAGCGCGCAGAGGCCTCATAAGAAGATCAGGTGGCGATTAGATTATCGCTCCCGCCACTGGGGTCAATGCTAAGCGTTCGCAAGCCGGGGAGTCGAAGAATAAGAACCGTGTATTACATAATATTCGTAGGTTGTTGCCGCGCTCAATCTTGCGCCCTTCCAGTATGTGGTTAGCCTTAGTGGGCGCATGGCGGTCTGAAGCGCCGCATGCGCCTCGGGGTGCTATCGACCAAATTCTTTCCTGCGCGCTGGAGGCGCGAACCAATTGCAGCCTGGGGCTGCGTCCCAGAAGCGT
>JAFAHH010000602.1 GCA_019237355.1 Acetobacteraceae bacterium
AACGCGACAGATCCCTCCACGGTGCCGTGCACCGCCCCTTGCCGGCGCCGGAAAAGATTGATTTCGACCGGCGCTCCCTGCCACGTGGCGTGCAATTGCTCATCGCGTATACTTACTGTTGCGTTGTGAACCCGCACCCGGCGAAGCTGGGCAAGAAGCGAGCTCGGTTGCGCGTTGATTTGGTTCTGATACGGCCGGGCAATATCCTCCAGAAGTTCTGATGCCGAGAGGCTAGCGCTCGAATTGCTTTCGATGGGACCGGAAATCAGGTTTATTGCACCCTCGGCCGTTCGTACCAGCGCCAGATGCGGGTCATCGAGCGTAACGGACCAGGGCCGGAGCCGGCCGAGCAATAACGCAGGCAAGGAGAGGGATATCTCCGCCCGCGGAAGATTGACGACAGTCGCACCCGACCGATCTATTACCGCAATGGAGGTCACGCGGATATCGAGCGGACTGGCGCCACCCTGTCTGAATCCCTCCCAGGCGATGGCGGCCGAACCCAAATGGAGCTGCAAGGGCTGATTTTCCGGGTTCAGGGCCGCTTGGATCTGGCGAGCGAGCCAGGCGGACTGAATCGGTCCCTCCGTGAGTCGCCAAGCCAGGGCGCCGGTGCCCACGAGCGCAATTACGAGTAAGGGAATGAGAACGGCGGCCACGCGATGACAAGCTGCGCGCGCACCCAGCGCGGCTTGACCTACAAATCGCCTCATGGCCAGCCTTCCCAGTCATGGATCAAGCCCCATTCCAGCTCCCGCCGAGCTGGACTGACCCATCCGACCCCGCGGCGGCAGAGCGGCTGGTGGAGCGCTTCACCGCGCTCAGTGAGGCAGAAGCACGGCTCGCGGCACAGCCGAATTTCCTTCGCTTGCTGCGTGCCATTGGCGGCAATAGCCCGTTCCTGTCGGATCTCGCCGTGCGGGATTCCGCGGTTCTGTGCGCGTTCGCGGCGCAAGGACCTGATGCGGTGCTGGCCGAGGCGGTGGCCGGGCTCGGTGCGATACCGGCCGGGTCTGCGCGGACACGGGTCGCCGCTTCCCTGCGCGCGGCCAAGCGCACGGCGGCACTTTGCGTCGCACTCGCGGATCTTGGCCGGATTTGGAAGCTCGGCCGGGTTACCCAGGCGCTCAGCGACTTTGCCGAAGCGGCCTTGCGGCTCGCCGTGGGCCACCTGCTCCGCGCCGCACACGATAAGCGCGAGTTGCGGCTTCCCAAGCCTGATGAGCCCGCGACGGGCAGTGGTTTCGTGGTTCTCGGCATGGGCAAGCTCGGCGCCCGCGAACTGAACTATTCGAGCGATATCGACCTCATCCTGCTCTATGACCCGGCCGCTGGAGTATATACCGGCGACGAGCTGGACATGGGCGCCTTCTATACGCGTCTCGCACGCGGACTGGTCGCGTTGATGGAGGCGCGCGACGCTGAAGGATATGTGTTCCGCACTGACCTGCGCCTAAGGCCCGATCCGGGCGCGACGCCCCCGGCCGTCGCCCTTCCGGCTGCGATTACCTATTACGAGAGTATGGGGCAGAACTGGGAACGGGCCGCGATGATCAAGGCGCGCCCGGTCGCTGGTGATCTCGCGCTCGGGGCAGATTTCTTGGAGGCGATCCGGCCATTCGTTTGGCGGCGGGGGCTCGACTTTGCGGCCATTGCCGATATCGACGCGATGAAGCGCCGGATCGATGCGCATAAACGCGCGGCCCTGGACGACAGCGGCGATCCTGCCGAGCGCATCCTCGGCTATGATGTAAAGCTTGGTACCGGCGGCATCAGGGAAATCGAGTTCCTCGCGCAGACATTGCAATTGGTTTGGGGTGGGCGCGATCCCGGATTACGGGCGCCGACCACGTTGGGGGCGCTGGCAGCCTTGGTCCGTGCTGGGCGGCTCGGGAGGCGGGCGGCTGGGGAACTAGGCGTCGCCTACCGCTTCCTTCGGCGGATTGAGCATCGGTTGCAGATGGTTTCAGACCGGCAGACGCATCACTTGCCAGATCGCCCAGCCGGGATGGCTCGTATCGCCACGTTCCTAGGCTTTGCAAACGCCGAGGAATTTGCCGGCAGGCTACTTCGGTATTTGGGCCTAGTTCGTGGCCGCTATGACGAGCTGTTCGAGCCGGTTCAGGCGAGCAGCGGCGAGCCCGGGATCCTCGATTTTCGCGGAGACGAAGTACCTGAGGCGACCCATGCCTCGCTGCGATCTATGGGGTTCAGCGCGACACGCGAGATTGTCGACGCGGTGCAGTGCTGGCAAGCCGGCCGCATTCGGGCAATGCGCTCCGAGCGGGCCCGAAACTTGTTGCAGCAAATGTTGCCGCAGATTTTCTCAGCCTTTGCCCGGCAACCGCAGCCGGATGCGGCTTTTGCACGGTTCGACTCCTTCCTCGCCCATCTGCCGGCAGGTGTGCCCATATTTTCTTTCTTCCAGCACAATCCTGAGCTCATCCAGAGGATGGCCGCCGTTCTGGGCGCGGCGCCATCGCTTTCCGAATATCTCGCGCGCCACCCGGCAGCTTTGGCGGGGCTGCTCTCCCCCGAAGAAGCTGGGGATCCCGCCCGGTTGTTGCAAACGAGATTGGAGCATGTGCGCGGCCTCGAGGACGCGATCATCACGATCCGCCGCACGGTTCATGAGGAGGATTTTGGGCTTGCCGCGGCGACTATGGAGGGACGGCTTGATGCCGATGAGGCTGGGCTGCGCCGGGCCACACTCGCCGATGCCGCAATAGGCGCGTTGCTCCCCCGCGTTCTCGAAGATTTCAGTACGCGCTATGGCCGTGTGCCTGGCGGCGAAATGGCCGTCGTGGCTCTGGGCAAAGCGGGGGGGCGGGAGATGATGGCCGGGTCGGATCTCGATCTGATGCTGGTCTACGACCACCCGGCGGAGGTGATGGAAAGCGAGGGGGCGCGGGTTCTGCCGGCCAGCCAGTGGTTTGTCCGTGCCGCGCATGCGTTTATCGCCGCCCTTACTGCCCCGGGTGCTGAGGGCCCGACATACGCCGTGGATATGCGGCTGCGGCCGTCGGGGAACAAAGGCCCGGTCGCCGTCTCACTCACTTCCTTTCGGCGCTACCATGCGCATGACGCCTGGACTTGGGAGCGGATGGCGCTCACGCGGGCGCGGGTGGTTGCTGGCCTGCCGGGTTTGTGTGCCCGGATGGAAGCGGCAATCCGGGAAGCAATCGTTGCGGCTGGCGAACCGCAGCGGATCCAGACCGATGCCGCGGCCATGCGCGCCCGGGTCGAACGGGACCTGCCTCCGCATAGCTATTGGGATGTGAAATTGCGCGCGGGCGGGCAGATGGAGGTCGAGTTCATCGCCCAGACCTTGCAATTGGTGCACGCGCGGGATGATGCGCGGATCTGTAGCCCGACGACGCGGATTGCCCTGGCACGCCTGGCTGAAGCCGGGTTTCTTTCCGCTGAGGATTTTGCTTTGCTGACGCGGGCGGACCGGCTTTGGCGCACCGTTCAGGGGATGTTGCGCCTCATGGTCGGCCGGCGCTTGTTGGACAATGTCCCTGAGGCTTCAGCTTCGGCCCTTTTGTATGCGGTGAGGCAAGCGGGGACAGAGGTCGACACGATAGAGGCCTTGCGGCCCGCCCTGGATGAGATGGCGGGCGAGGTTCGGGCGGCCTTCATTCGTCTCGTTGGGGAGGTTCGGTTATGAGTGTTGCGGAAGGTACACCGGCCCCGGAGTTTACGATGCCGGCAACTGGCGGCCGGAGCGTCAGCTTGGGCGGGATGCGAGGGCGGCCGTTTGTTTTGTATTTTTACCCGCGGGCCGACACGCCGGGCTGCACCAAAGAAGCCTGCGCGTTCCAAGAGGCCCTGCCACAGCTTGCGCACATAGGCGCCGATGTGATCGGCGTATCCAAGGACGATATCAAATCGCTCGAAAGATTTGCTGAGAAATATCATCTTAGCTTTCCTTTGGCCTCGGACCAGGAGACGCATGTCGCCGAGGATTACGGGGTTTGGGTTGAAAAGAATATGTACGGGAAGAAATCGATGGGAATGGAGCGGAGCACGTTCCTGATCAACAAGGAGGGCAAGGTTGCCAAGGTTTGGCGGAAGGTGAAGGTGGACGGGCACGCACAGCAGGTGATGGAGGCGGCGAAGAAGCTGGCAGTCGGGAGGCTAGTCTGAAGTACTCGCGAATTAAGATTATGGGGGGTTTCCATGAATGGAGCCACGGACCAGAACGCAAGCCGTCCCCGCTTGGTCGGGCTGAACCACATCGCGCTTGAGGTCGGCGACGTGGAACAGGCGTTGGCCTTTTGCGGGCGCATCTTCGGCTTCACGTTACGCGGCCGGCAGGAGGGGGCGGCGTTCATCGACATGGGGGATCAGTTTATCGCGCTCATGCAGGGGCCGGTCCGGGCGGAGCGCAGCCATCACCATGTCGGGCTGGTCGTCGATAACCGGGCCACCGTGCGGGAGCTTGCGCAGGCTGCCGGCGCCCAGCTCCGGTTGACCCGATGCAAGTAGGATTCGGTCACACCACTGATCTCTGGTATGTCCACCCTGTTAGCGAATGTAAAATCGCGAGCTATCGCGTTTTTCGTTTGATTCAGAATGGGACCCGGTGCTCGCGAATTGGCAACCCGACTCCGCCTCAAGCCATCGCGCTGCACCGCTCCCGACCGCACTTGGTACGGAAAACTCACCACCCCTTATAAGAGGCGGCGTTGTCCCGCGTGACGAGGGTAGAGGCCAGCAGAATTTCGGGCTGCGCGGGCTTTTTGCCGTTCATAATGTCATAGCCGACCTGGACAGCCCTCTTTCCGATCTCAGTTGGGTTCTGGCTTGCAGTTGCTTGTAATAGGGAATTGCCGCTCTTTATCGCCGCGATAGCATCCGGCGCGCCGTCGACCGACGTAATTACAATTCCGCTTCGGTTGAGCTGCTTTGCGGCAAGGTCCGATCCGATTGCCTGCGGGTCGTTGATCGTGAACACGCCCTGAATATCGGGAAAGCGAGTCAGATAACCCTGCATCGCATTGAGGCCGCCTTCGCGCGAACCTTTCCCGTCCTGGTCATCGGAAAGGATTTTAATCCCCGGGAATTTGCCGAGCACTTCCTTGCAACCCTTGACCCGGTCAATCACGGCCGAGACCTGCGGCCCATTCTCGATAATAACGTTCCCCTTTCCGCCGATCTTGTCAGCGAGGTACTGGCAGGCGATCTGTCCGGCCTGCGGGTTGTTTGTCTGCACGGTTGCATTAGCACCGGCCGCCGCGACATCTACTGCCACGACCACAATCCCCGCGGCCTCCGCACGCTTCACGGCGGCTCCGATTGCTTTGGGATCGGCGGCGTTCACCAGGATCAGGTCGACGCCGGAGGCAATGAAATTGTCGATTTGCGTGAACTGCTTGTTGAGGTCGTAATCAGCCGAGGCCGTAGTGACATTTACGTTTGGATTGATCTGCTTGGCTTCATCTGCAGCGCCCTTCACAAGCGCCACAAAGAAGGGGTTGCCCAATGACCCTACGGTAATCCCAACCGACTTTAGTTCCTTGGCTGATGCCGTGCCCGCGGCCAGCAGCAGCGCGGCGATCGCAAAAAAGGTTCTCTTGAGCATCTGATTACGTCTCCTCTGGTTGGTTGTCGCCGAATTCGCCTCGGCCTGCGATCAGGTCCGCGCCCCGCCCTGCAGGCGGAACCGGTCCAATCCGACCGCGCCGATGATGACGAGACCTTTGATGATGAATTGCCAGATATCCGAAACGCCAAGCAGCACCAACCCATTGGTCAGCGCCGCGATGATCAGCGCCCCGATCAAGGTGCCCCAGATCGAGCCGATGCCGCCCACGAAGCTGGTTCCGCCAAGAATCACCGCTGCGATGGCGTCGAGTTCATAGGCCTGGCCAAGCTGCAGGCCGTTGGCCGCGAACAGGCGAGCCGCGGCCATCACGCCGCCCAGCCCGGCCATCAGACCGGACGCAGCGTAGACGAATAGCAGAACCGCCCATACTTTGATGCCCGAGAGGCGGGCGGCAGCCGGGTTACCGCCGACCGCATAGATCCAGGTGCCAAGTACCGTCCGCCGCAGAATGAACCACGAGATGACAATGACCAGCGCCGCAATAACGACAAGCCACGGGATCGAGATCACCGCGAGCGGCAGACTGCCATTGCCGATGAAGGCAAACGGCAGATCGGGGTTGAAAATCGTTGTGTCATTGCCAACCAACCGAGCGAGGCCACGTACCGCTGTCAGCGACCCCAAAGTGACGATGAAGGGTGGGAGATTAGCGAATGCAATCAGCGCGCCGTTGGCTCCGCCGAACAAAAGCCCAGTCAGCAACCCAGCCGGAACGCCGATAAGCCCGACCGCCGGCACAAGTGAAGCGAGCAGCGCAACCATCGCCGAGATGGCCAGTATGGACCCGACTGACAGGTCGATACCACCCGTAAGTATGACGAAGGTCATGCCCGAAGCCAGCACCGTATTGATGGATGCTTGCTGAGCAACGATCGAGATGTTCTGGGGCGTGAAGAAGCGCCCGCCGGTCAGGTAATGAAAGCCGATGCAGAGCAGCACCAGCACAGGCAGCATTCCTGCCGCCTGGATGATGCTGCGGATTTGGACCTGCCGCGCCGATAATCCAGCTCCGCCCACTGCAGCCGATGCATCTGCGGTCTCTGCCATGGCTTCCCCCCTGCTTCAGGCCGCTACGCCCGCGGCGTAGGCCATTATGTTTTCCTGCGTAATCGGCCGGCCGCCGGGGCCGCCGACCTCGCCTTCGATCTGGCCTTCCCGCATTACCAGCACCCGGTCGCAGATCCCGATGATCTCCGGCAACTCGCTCGAGATCACGACAATGCCGATATTCTGTTTAGCAAGGTCATCGATGATCCGGTAGATCTCGGACTTTGCCCCAATATCAACGCCGCGCGTCGGCTCATCGAGAATGAGCACCCGGGGCGCTGTCTCAAGCCAGCGCGAGAGTAGCACCTTCTGCTGATTTCCCCCGGAGAGGCTTCCGACGGTAACCA
>JAFAHH010000750.1 GCA_019237355.1 Acetobacteraceae bacterium
CCAGGTGTTTCAGCCCCGACGGGGCGTGCTATGTCAGCCCAGGCCGCAGGCCTGGGTTTGGAAACGGCGCCAACAATTTATAACGAAGCCCTGAAAGGGCGCGATAACGTTACGCCGCCCTTACAGGGCTCGGAAAAATAAAGATGGACTTTTGCGTCTGTTGTCCCAGGCCGTTGAAGCTGTGAAAAAATCGAAACGGGGCGCAAGAAATCCTTGACGTTTTAGCCTAAACAGATAAGCTATGTGCATGTCGTGCCTGGAGGAGTTCCGATGAATGATGCCCCTCACACCCCGCCTCCCGGCCTGTGGCCGGAAGCAGAGTTGTCGCGGTTGCCGGAGGCGGCCCTCGGGGAAGCGGCGCCGGCGGGTGCCCCTCGTTTCCAGCCGGTGAACCGCCAGCAAATGGTTTTGCGGCCGGTGGACGTGGAGCAGTTGCTGGAGCCCGACCACCTGGCGCGGGCCATCTGGGAAATGACCGGGCGCCTGGACCTGCACGCCTACACCACTGAGGTGCGGGCGGTGGAAGGCGGGGCGGGGCGTGCGGCCATCGATCCCCACCTGCTGATCGCCTTGTGGATTTACGCCTACAGTGAAAAAGTCAGCTCGGCGCGGGAAATCGAGCGGCGCTGCGCCTATCATCCCGCCTATCAGTGGCTGACGGGGTGCGAGGTGATCAATCACCATACCCTGTCGGACTTTCGCGTCGAGCACCAGCAGGCCCTGGACGGGTTGTTCGCACAACTGCTGGCCATCTTGAGCAGCGAGGGACTGATTACCTTGGAACAAGTGGTGCATGACGGAACGAAGGTGAAGGCGGCGGCGAGCGGCCAGTCGTTTCATCGCGAGATGATCTTGCGCCGGCATCTGCAGGCCGCGCAAGAGCGAGTGCACGCGATGGGCGACCCGCGCGAGGAAGCGATCGACCGGCGCACGCGGGCGGCGCGGCAGCGGGCGGCACGAGAGAAGGCGGAACGCTTGCAGCAAGCCTTGGAGGAGCTGAAAAAGGTGCAAGCCGCTCCCGAGGCGCGGGTGCAGCCTGGCGAGCAGCGCGCCAGTGAGACCGATCCGGAGGCGCGCCCCATGCGCCAAGGCGACGGCGGCTCCGCTCCCAGCCATAACGTACAGATCTCGACCGATACGGCACACTCGATCATCGTGGGGGCGACGGTGACGCAGGCCGGCAACGATCAGCAGCAACTCCTGCCCGCGGTGGAAGAGATCGAACGGCAAAACGGGCGAGCGCCGGGACAGATGATTGTCGACGACGGCTACACCACCCGCGAGAATATCGTGGCGGCAGAGGGCCAGCCAGCTTGGGAATTGATCGGGACCGGCAACGTGGGAGCCGGGTCGGCCGAGGCCACGGCGCGACGGCTGGAGAAGCGCGGCGTCGCTCCTGATTTTCATCCCCAGAACTTCGCCTTCGACGGGGCCACGAACAGCTATACCTGTCCGGCGGGCAAGACGCTCGCCTATCGCTATACCAAGCACGATCGGGTGGGAGTAAATCGTAAAGCGTACCGGGCGCGGGCGACGGATTGCGGGGCCTGTGCCTTTCGTCAGCAGTGTTGTCCGGGCGCCTCGAGTCGCACCCTGGTGTACACGGAGAACGTCCCGGCGGTGGCCGCCTATATCGCCAAGATGCAGACGGAGGCGGCGCGCGCCGCCTATCGGTTGCGCGCTCCCGTGGCGGAGTTTACCAATGCTTGGCTGAAGGCCAAACTGGGGTTGCGCCAGTTCTGTGTCCGCGGCCTCGCCAAGGTGCGCTGCGAGGTGTTGTGGGCCTGCCTGACTTACAATATCCAGCAATGGTTCCGCTTGCGCTGGAAAGTGCGCCCGGCGGCGGTCGCTTGAACCGGTGGCGCCCGGCGAAAAATCGAGGTTCCGGGCCAGGTCCTGGGCTTGGGCATAACCGCCGGCGGTACGATGCGAAGGAAACTTACGCCATGAAACCACCTTAATCATTTTTTGCCGTCACCGATCACGACCACCGAACGCGTCGTGCAAATTTAAACCGTCCATGCCCGGCTAATTCTTTCACAGCTTCGTTCGCCTGGGCTGGGGTAGAACGCCCCTTCGGGACTAAATCGACCCCCGCTGTCTCCAGCCGATCGACTCGATTTTCAAATGCGATCTTCCTACTCCATAACTTCAAACTGAGACACTACCGTGCCTCCCTGTCCGTGGACCCTTTCTGCCGCGCAGGCGAAAAGCCCACCCTCAACAATTCGCCGACAATGGCTACCACTTGAATCCGAAACAATTTCGCGCAAAGCAGGCCACAAAACGCATCTACGTTAACAGCCATAGGCT
>JAFAHH010000860.1 GCA_019237355.1 Acetobacteraceae bacterium
CCGAGATGGCCGCCCGTTACGGAGACGACGTCAATGGTCTCGGCCCGCAGCTCATCAGCCAGCTCGCGGAGCTGCTCGGCCGAGAAATTGCGCAGATCGGCCGGAATGCGCACACGATCCAGCAGGGGAGTTGCGGGTGGGGACATACTCGCTCCTTGCAGCGGTCCGAGGTCATTGCAAATAGGCTATCCGGCGTGCGCCGGGACAGAGAATGAACCCTAGCAGCGGAACTGCTTAGCGACTGTGGCAAAAAAAACACAATTCGGATCGATCCTGTTGCGCACAGCAGCCATTCCGTGCTGTCGGCTTTACGCCGGTGCGTTGTTCCATGCCATAGGGGGTCGCTTGCCGCGCCGGGACTCGGAAGGCGAGTCGCTTGAGTCCTAAAGAAGCTGGAGTTGACGCCGATGTTACGTGTGGTTCTAGCCCAGCCTCGGGGCTTTTGTGCGGGAGTCGAGCGCGCCATCGAAATTGTCGAGCGGGCGCTGAAGAAGTACGGACCGCCAATCTATGTGCGGCACGAAATAGTCCACAACCGGCACGTGGTGGAAGACCTTCGCAAGCGTGGGGCCGTCTTTGTCGACGAGGTTGACGAAGTACCCCCTGGGGCCATCACGATATTCAGCGCCCATGGGGTGGCAAAGCGCGTCGAACAGTTCGCGGCCGAGCGGCAACTTCCGGTCATCGACGCGACCTGTCCGCTGGTTGCCAAAGTGCATAACGAGGGTCGGCGCTATGCGGCCCAAGGCCGCGATATCGTGCTTGTCGGACATGCCGGACACGCGGAAGTGGAAGGAACGATAGGCCAGGTTCCTGGCACCGTACATCTGGTGCAAACCGCCGAAGATGTGGCGAAGCTAAATGTGAGGGACCCTACCAAGCTTTCATACATTACACAAACGACATTATCGGTGGATGATACCCGGGGTATAATAGCCGCCCTGAAGGCCCGCTTTCCATCGATTGTCGGCCCTGACGTGCGGGATATTTGCTACGCGACACAGAATCGTCAGCAAGCCGTTCGTGAGCTTGCACAAGATGTTGACATCATCCTGGTTGTAGGATCGAAGAACAGCTCCAATTCTAATCGTTTGCGCGAGATCGGAGAAGAGCTCGGCAAGCCAAGTTACCTGATCGATGATGCTTCCGACCTCAATGCCTCATGGTTCGACAAGGTGAGTTCAGTGGGCGTAACCGCTGGCGCTTCCGCCCCAGAATTACTGGTGCAGGGTGTTCTGGACGGCTTGCGCCAATTCGGAGAGATCGAAGTGTCAACCCTGGCCGGCGCGGCGGAGGACGTTCGTTTCCGTTTCCCTGCCCAGGTTGCTGACGTTTAAGTAAGGATCTGCCGGCATGCCTGTGCCTTTGAACCAAGCAATCCGCGTGGGCGCTTACGTGGCTAAACAGCATGCGCTGGGCCGCAAGCGTTATCCGCTAGTGCTGATGCTCGAGCCGCTGTTTCGCTGCAATCTCGCCTGCGCTGGGTGCGGGAAAATCGATTATCCAGCTCCGATTCTGAACCAGAGATTGTCGGTTTCCGAGTGCCTAGAGGCCGTGGACGAATGCGGCGCACCGGTGGTGGCGATTGCGGGCGGCGAACCCCTGCTGCACAAGGAAATGCCCCAAATCGTTCAGGCGATTCTAGAGCGCGGCAAATTCGTCTATCTCTGCACGAATGCGCTTCTTCTGGAAAAGAAGCTTGATCAGTACAAGGCGCACAAGAACTTCTCATGGGATGTGCACCTGGATGGCGATCAGGAGATGCATGACCGGTCGGTGAGTCAGAAGGGCGTTTTCACCCGGGCGGTCTCAGCCATCAAAGCCGCCAAGTCACGAGGTTTCCGCGTTTGCATCAACACCACCTTGTTCGATGGCGCAAAGCCGGAGCGGGTAGCCGTATTCCTTGATGACGTGAATGCAATCGGCATCGATGGCGTCATGATCTCGCCCGGCTATGCCTATGAGCGGGCCCCAGATCAGCAGCATTTCCTCAACCGCCAGAAATCCAAACAGCTCTTCCGGGATATATTCCGCCTAGGCAAAGACCGCGGCTGGAAATTCAATCAGTCTTCGTTGTTCCTCGATTTCCTCGCCGGCAACCAGCGCTATTTGTGCACGCCCTGGGGCAAGCCGACGCGCAATGTGTTCGGTTGGCAGCGGCCCTGCTACCTGCTTGGGGAAGGCTACGCAAAGACCTATCGCGAGCTGATGCAAACAACGGATTGGAGCCGCTACGGCACCGGGAATTACGAGAAATGCGCGGACTGCATGGTGCATTCCGGGTATGAGGCGACGGCTGTGCTTGATGCGGTCCGTAACCCTTTAAAGGCGGCCAGGGTAGCCCTCCGCGGGCCTCGAACCAAAGGCCCAATGGCGCCCGAGATTCCGCTCGATAATCAGCGCCCCGCCGAATACGTATTTAGCCGGCATGTGCAGCAGAAGATGGCAGAGCTGCATGCGGGCACCGCCGACTAGGCCGCTTTCACCCTGAGTGAAAGCGCCCTAGCTTTGTTTTGCGAGCATCTTCACACGCTCCTGGAACCGCAGGCGTTTCCAGTCAAGCGCGATCTGCTCGAGTCTGGAACTCTGGAGCATGCGGGCTTCGACCTGACGCCGTCATGCTCTGGAGCGAAATTGGGGTGGAAGTTTCTAGCGAGAGCCCAAACGCAACTTCCCGCCTTAAACCGCGCCGACCTCGTGTAATTGGGCGATCTCAGCCTGTGAGTAGCCCATTTGCCGCAGTATAGTATCGGTGTGCTGTCCTAGGCCCGGCACTGCACCCATTACTGGATCCGCATCGCCAAATGTGAAAGGCGGTAGCAGCGCCCGCACCGGGCCGGCCGGTGTGGCCACATCTCGCCAGCGCCCGCGCACCGCGAATTGAGCATGCCGCCAGACCGCATGCACATCGTTGAGCCGGCCACTTGCAATTCCGGCCGCGTCCAGCAGGCTCACCACTTCGGCCGAGCTGTAACCGGCAAAGAACGATTCGATTATGCTTGTGACTTCGGCCCGATGTGCGCAACGCGCAGTGTTGGTCGCGAAGCGGGGATCTTGAACCAACCCCGGTTGGCGGAGCACTTTGACGCAGAAGGCCGTCCATTCGCGGTCGTTTTGCAACCCAAATATCACCTGTCCGTCTTTCGTCGCGTGCGGGCCATAAGGGGCGACGGCCGGGTGGCTCGTGGCGAGCCGCTTTGGCGCGGCGCCCGCGTAAGCGCCTTGATAGAGCGGGTACGTCATCCATTCAGCGATTGCATCCAGCATCGCAATCTTCACATTGGCGCCGCGCCCCGTCTTCGCTCGACGGAGCAGCGCGGCGAGCGTCCCCGACAAAGCATACATTCCGGTGGCAATATCGACGATGGAGATCCCGACCCGGGCCGGCTCCTCTGGCGTGCCAGTAACGGTAATAATCCCGCTTTCCGCCTGTACCAGCAGATCATACGCTTTTTTCTGTGCGTAGGGGCCGCTTTCGCCGTAGCCCGAAATGTCCGTGACCACCAAACCTGGATAGTTCGGTGCGAGCTCGGGGTAGCCCAGCCCGATCCTTCCGGCTGCACCCGGTGCTAGGTTCTGAACCAGCACGTCGGCTTGTGCGATCAGCCGGTCGAGAATGTCAGCGGCCGCGGGATTTTTTAAGTCCAAGGTTATGCTGCGCTTACCGCGGTTCAGCCAGATGAAGAAAGAGGATTGGCCTTTCACGGATGTATCGTATCCACGCGCGAAATCGCCTTCACCGGGCCGTTCGACTTTGATCACTTCGGCGCCGAGGTCGGCCATATGGCGGGTGCACAACGGCGCCGCCACGGCGTGTTCGAGCGAGATGACGCGTATTCCTTCTAACGGCAGCATGGGCGGGCCCTCGACCCGGCCCGGGTTACAGAAGCATGGGCCGGATCAAACCGAGTATGCCGCGCCGAAACCTCCATTGCATCCCCGGACCTCAGGGGCGGCCGGGCCTGCGGATCCAATTTACCGGGGCGGTGCCCCGGCCGCATCTCTGGCGTGTATAGAAACGCCTTTCGATCCCGATGGAAAATGTACGCCTTAGCTCCTAGGATGATGTGGGCGATCATTCCTCATTGATGCGATCAGTTTGACCGCCGGGCAGATTGACGCGCCTTCGACTGCCTCGCTCCTGATTGACGCTGCTTGGATCAACGTCGGAAGAATGGGCCACCTAGAGGTTGTGCGGCAGCGGGATCAGCCGTCATTTTCGGTCAGGCCCAACGGAACGCTGGATAACTTCCCCATCATTGTGTTGAACAAGGAGGGCAGATGTGGATTTCGGCAGCGATCATCGCCACCATTGCGGCAGTTACAGCTTTACCCGCTAGCGCTGCCGAGAATGGATACACGATCCGAACCGCCGGCGAGCTTGCTTCGCTGTGCGCCGGGGACCCTGAATCGGGCGGGCCAGACAAGCAAACTGGGCTCACCTTGTGCGATGGCTTCTTGCAAGGGATGCTGTCACTCGAATTACGCCACGAGCGGGCGTTCTGCCTTCCCAGTCCGTCTCCGCTGCGGATGCAGCTCATGCAGCAATTTGTCACGTGGGCTCGTGCCAACCCGAGAAGAGTAAGCATGCCGGCAACGGACGGCTTGGTCGAATTTTTCAGGGAGCGTTTCCCTTGCGGTAAATGGGGATAGCCAGGCCAACGAGCCCCCTCCGGTCCGTTGGAGCGCATGTCGGCCAGCGTCGGCCAGGGCACCTGGCTCTTCATTGCCGCACCTGACGTTTTCGTCTGATGCCGGTCCCGCGTATTGAGGGATGCCATGCTGCCGCTTGTTGGCCTCGGCCTCGTATTGTTTCTCATCCCGGCCGCTCTCGCGGCACCGGAAGGGGTCCAAGCGGGTCCCTCTGACGTTCTCTTCATCGCGCAAATCGTGCTGCTGCTTTTGACTGGCCGCCTATTGGGCGAGCTCATGCAGCGGATCGGTCAACCGGCCGTCATGGGGCAACTCCTGGCGGGCGTCCTGCTCGGCCCTTCGGTGTTCGGGGCGGTTTGGCCGGAAGTCCAGCACGCCCTCTTCGGCGGCTCGCGTGAGCAAAAGGCAATGCTCGAGGCGGTTTCCGACCTCGGCATCCTGATGCTTCTGCTCCTGACGGGAATGGAAACCGATCTGAAACTCGTGCAACGAGCTCGCCGCGCGGCGCTGAGTGTGTCCGCTGCGGGCATCGCTGTGCCGTTCGCGTGCGGTTTCCTACTTGGTCAATTCTTGCCGGCGGCAATGCTGCCGAGGCCTGAGCAGCGATTCATCACCTCGCTCTTCCTCGGAACGGCGCTTTCGGTCGCCTCCGTCAAGATCGTGGCGATGGTGGTTCGCGAGATGAACTTCATGCGCCGGAACATCGGCATGACGCTCGTCGCCGCTGCCATTATTGATGATACAGTCGGTTGGACCATCATCGCGGTCATCTCCGGCCTGGCCTTGCACGGCGTGCTGAACGCAATGACTGTCGTACAAAGCCTGCTTGGAACCGGGCTGTTCTTATTAGCGAGTTTAACGCTCGGCCGGCGCATTGTGTTTGGACTGATACGGCGGACCAACGATACGTTCGTCAGCGAGGTGCCTGTCGTCACGGCGATCCTGACCGTCATGGGCGTGATGGCCTTGATTACGCATCTGATTGGCATCCACACGGTGCTCGGAGCTTTCGTTGCAGGAATTCTAGTCGGCGAATCACCGATTCTGACGCGCCACATCGATCAGCAGTTGCGGGGATTGGTCATTGCCCTGTTCATGCCCGTCTTCTTTTCGCTGGCGGGCCTGAACGCCGACTTGTCGATCCTCAGAAATCCGCGCCTTGTTCTTTTAACTATCGCTCTGATCGGAATTGCGAGCATTCGTAAGTTCGCGGGAGCGTTTTTGGGCGGCGCCCTGGGGCGGCTAAGCCGGGCGGAATCGCTGGCGCTTGCGTGCGGCATGAACGCCCGCGGCTCCACCGAGAGATCGTTGCCTCCGTAGGTCTCTCGCTGGGTGTCATTAGCCAGGACCTGTTCACGATGATTGTCACCATGGCTGTCGTGACGACCTTAGCGATGCCGCCGATGCTGCGCTGGTCGTTATCGCGGCTTCCATTGGATGAGGAAGAACAAGCCCGCCTCGCTTCTGAAGCGTTCGAAGCCAAGGGTTTCCTGGCCCATGTGGAACGCCTGCTGCTGGCTGTCGATGATGGCCCAAATGGCAGGCTTGCCCTACGTTTGGCCGGGTTGATTGCCGGAGCGGGCGGGATCACGACCACGGTCCTCCAGCTCGGGAGCGGAAGCCCCGTAGCGGCGATCAGATCGGCCATTCGCAGCATCCCGGCCTCTGGGCTGAACGAGGAAGGCAGGCGGAAGGTTCACGTGACCCTGCGCGCGCATGCGCTTCCGGCCGAATCGGCTGTCACACGGGAAGTACAAAAAGGCTACGGCCTGCTCGTCTTGGGCATGGAGAAGACCGTCGCCCCCCAGGGCGGATTCCAGGAAGAGGTCACACGCATAGCTGCTATGTACGAAGGCCCGCTTGCGGTCGTCGTGGCGCGCGGGTCGCACCTCGATTGCCGAGAGCAAGGGGCCCTTAATATCCTGGTTCCGGTCAGGGGCAACAAAGTGTCGCGACGGGCCGCGGAGGTCGCGCTTGCGTTGGCACGAACAAGTAGTAGTCCGATGACCGCCCTCTACGTGCTGAGCACGGTGGGCCTGGGCGCCGCACAGCATCGGCTCGAACGACCCACATCCACGCGGCGCGATGAGGAAGCGGTCCTTAAGGACATTGTTGAATTGGCAGAACGCTACGCCCGCTCGATCCGCACCGCGTTACGCCTCGCCGCCGCCCCCGAGGACGCCATCCTGCGGCAAGCCCGGCTCGGGCACTATAACCTGATCGTTATGGGGGTGGGCCGTCCGGCTGGTGAGACGCTGTTCTTCGGCAAAGTGGCAGCAGCCGTTCTGGAAAATTCCGATTGCTCTCTACTTTTCGTTTCAAGTTGACGGATTTTGCTGGGGCGCTCAGCAATGCGGCTTGATCCTACTCCTCTGCTACCAGCTTCGAGGCCTGATCCTCCGCAATCAGTGCGTCGATGAACTCATCGAGTTCGCCCTGCATTACTCGCTCGATTTTGTACAGAGTAAGATTGATGCGGTGATCCGAAACCCGGCCTTGCGGAAAATTATAAGTGCGAATGCGCTCACTGCGGTCGCCCGTCCCGACCTGAGCCTTGCGGTCGGCCGCGCGGGTCGCGTGCAGGGCGGCCCGCTGCTGCTCGTATAACCGGGCACGAAGTATTTTCATCGCCCGGGCGCGATTCTTGTGCTGGCTTTTCTCCTCCTGCATGGCGACCACGATACCGGTGGGAAGATGCGTGATACGAACAGCGCTCTCGGTCTTATTCACGTGCTGACCGCCTGCGCCTGAAGCACGGAATACATCGACGCGCAGGTCACTCTCGTCGATTTGCACGTCCACGTCTTCGGCTTCCGGCAGAACCGCTACCGTGACGGTTGAGGTGTGAATGCGTCCCTGGCTCTCGGTTTCTGGCACGCGCTGCACCCGGTGCACGCCAGACTCGTATTTCAGCCGGGCAAACACACCGCGGCCCTTGATTTCGGCGATCCCTTCCTTGAGTCCGCCAAGCCCCGTGTCGTTATATTCCAGAATTTCGAAACGCCAACGGTGCGCTTCGGCATAGCGCTGATACATCGCAAACAGTTCCGCGGCGAACAGCGCTGCTTCGTCGCCTCCGGCAGCGGGCCTTATCTCGAGGATAGCGGCGCGCTCATCCGCTTCATCCTTTGGCAGGAGTGCAACCCGCAACTCGTGCTGTAACTGGGGGATGCGCTCCTTCAAGGTGCGCAATTCGGCCTCTGCAAGCTCGCGCATCTCAGGATCCGCTATGAGGCTCTCGGCTTCAGCCTGCGCCTGCTCGGCCTGACGCAATTCATCGATGCGCGCAACGACGGGCTCGATCTCGGAGAGTTCCCTCGACGCCCTTACAAAAGCCTCCCCGGCAAGGCCGGCCGCGAGGGTAGTGCGCAGCTCATTCGCTCGCGCCGCAATACGGTCGAGTTTGGTATCCAGAGTCATTGCAAATACGGGATTAACTCACTCGATGAGACGGCCTGTTGGATGCCCGTGCCGAGATCTTTCACCTGGACAACACCGCGCGCGACATCATCATCGCCCAAAATCACCGCCGTACGCGCTCCGATTCGGTTGGCCCGCTCCATCCGCCGCTTCAGATTGCCGCGATAAGCCATTTCAGCCTTGATCCCTGCTTTGCGCAACCGTTGCAG
>JAFAHH010000933.1 GCA_019237355.1 Acetobacteraceae bacterium
GATTTCATCGAGCGCCGACTGACTTGGGTGACAAGCGGGGTTGCGGCGGCGATCATAGGCGGGTTTTTGGCGCTGCGATTTCTGTAACCGAGTCTAGCAGGCTGCTGAAAAAGGAAGGCCAGGGCTCTGCCCTGGACCCGTCATGCGTCGTGCGAAGACACGCTCCTCGCGTGACGAGCATGCTGTTCGCATGACGGGGCCGAAAGGCCCCAGACCCCATCCACTAAGTGGTTGGATTGCAAAGGCTCTGCCTTTGCTGGGGTCCAGGGGCAAAGCCCCGGCCTGCTTTCGTGGCTTTACGAACGACCGACTTCGATCGCGCTCTGCGCGGAGAAGCTGGAGCTGAAACCGCTGGCCGTGTTCGGCCGACGGAGAACGAAATGAAAAGGGGCCCCGGCGAACCATGCACGCAGTCATCAATGCGGCCCTTCCCATCTTTGCCCTGATTTTCACCGGCTATGTCTGCGCAAAACTGAAGCTCTTGGGCGATAGAGCTATCGATAGCCTGAACCGCTTTGCCGTCTACCTTGCATTGCCGACCCTACTATTCGGCGCCATGGCGCGCATCACGATCGAGCAGATCAGCCAAGCGGGGTTCGCTTTGGCCTTCGCTGGCGGGATCGCCGCGCCATTTTTGGTCGCGTTCCTGATGGCGCGCCGACGGAAGCTGCGGGTGGCGCAGGCCAGTATCGAGGGGCTGGATGCTGGTTACGCCAATGTAGGGTTCATGGGCATTCCACTCTGCCTGCTGGTCTTCGGCGACAGCAGTATCCCCGCGGCCGTAATCGCGACCTTGTTCACCGCCTGCCTGCTCTTTGCAGCTTCCATCATGTTGATCGAAGCCGATTTGCGGCGGGTTGGAAGCTGGCGTTACACCCTTCGCAATGTGCTTCTTTCAGCCGCCCGCAATCCGTTGCTGATTGGCCCTGCCGCGGGGTTGACGGTTGGCATGGCTGGATTTTCCTTACCTGCCCCAGTCGAGCGGTCGGTTCTTCTGTTGGGTGGCGCGGCGAGCCCGGTTGCGCTGGTATGCATCGGCTTGTTCCTAGCGCAGGAGCGCATGGCACGGGATATCAAAACCGTGGCCGTGCTTGTCGGACTGAAACTTATCGTGCAACCCGCGGTGACAGCGGTTCTGGCGTTTTACGTGTTCACCATGCCTCCGATCTGGTCGCATGCTGCTGTGCTACTCGGGGCGCTTCCGATCGGTTCGGGGCCATTCGTTCTCGCTGCGCTCTATGGGCTCGAGGCGAACGTCACTTCGGGCGCCATTCTGCTCTCGCATCTATGTTCCGTGGTCACCGTCTCGCTGCTGGTTGCGTGGCTTGGATGACCCGGCGAATGATGGCTTCGACCTTTAGCCATCATGGGTAGACTGGCCACACCAGCTCGGGGATTCGAACGAGCGTGAAACGGCCGATCGAAAGCCGCCGATCCTGCAAAGTGAGCGGGACCTCCAGGATAGAAGCGGCGCCATTCGCGCCGGGGCGTGCCAATAGGCCCAAAACCGCCTTGGCCGCAAAAGCCGCTTGTTTGGTCATCACGCCGGAAATGGCCAGCGCGTCGAGCGCCTCCGGCCAACCAACTATGATTCCCATCCCCGTCCCCGATGGCTGCAAATTTGGGTCGAGCGTAATCGTCGCGGCTGCGCTCACCCCAAGTGGCCCCCAGCCTAGGGCAAAACGCCGCACACCCAGGGTTCCGCCTTCATCGCGCCACTCGGTTGCCCGAGCGATCAGGCTGCGGCTCGTCGGGACAGGCCCATTCAAGGCAGCATCGAAGGACAACGACGAGATCCTCGAGCCTAACACCCAGTTCAGACCCGGCGGCAGGCTGATCGCCTGCGCGCTCGCAGCCATCTGCAGGGCGGGATGCCCGGCCGGCGCCTCCGAATTCGCTTCGCCCCCGATTTCTGCAACGCCGATCCTCACTGGCCCTTCCGGTCCGACATCGCCGCGGATCTCGTTCGCGACCACGAAAACACGGCTTAGAGGTGCTCCTTGGTTAAGCGGCAGATCTGCGCGGATTTGCCGAGCTGTGAAGGCGAAATCCGTGCTGTGGACAACCCGGAGATGCTGCAGACCTTGGGGAAAGATTTGCAGCAACCGCAAATCCCCGAGACCGATGCGCAGAATCACGCGTTCCGTGCTCCAGCTCAGGCCACCTGGGATATCGGGGTCTCCGCCTTGAAGGAGCAGACGAGGGATGGTCAGGGTCGCAGCCATGGGCCATCCGCCAACCACCGGTCTACCGGCTTCCGCAGTCCAGCCGGCTTGATGTTGATCAGCGAGCCAGCTCTCCCACCCCTGGGCAAGCCGGTTGGCTACCAGCCGCCAATAGACCCCATGGCCAACTCCCGCGATGAGGAGAATGGCCAAACCGGAAATGCGCAGTCGCCGCCAACCCATTACGCGGACATAATCTGGCGGCCCCAAGCCGCCAATCTCGCCGGGGTTTCATCCCCATGTTCTGCAGGTTACCAGCGGATGGTTTGTTCGTCGCACAAACCCGCGTTCTATCAATCGTTTAAGCGAGACTCATGAGATTGGATGGAAAGCGGCTGCTGGCTTGATCCACAGAATTATCCACAGCACACCCGGCCGGTGTTGGCTCGTTTCCCGATACGAACTTTACGGTGCCGTGGCCGGGTCGGCCTGCAGGGCCGCCCGCAACCGCTGCATAAGCAACCGCCGCGGCAGATCCGGTGGTATCGGCGGCATGACCCGAATATAAATCAAGCCCGGCTGCTTGCGGAACGCCCGGCGCCGCCAGTGGCAGCCGGAATTGGTCGCGACCGGAATAACAGGCAAATCGAGCCCGGCTGCTAGTGCCGCAACGCCGGGCTGCAATTCGAGCGGTGCTCCGGGATCGGCCCGTGTCCCCTGGGGAAAAATGACGATCTGCCGTGCTTCGGCTGCAGCCCGCCGCCCTTCCCGCAGGAGTGTCCTTATCGAGGCCGCCCCGGCCGAGCGATCGATCGGGATCATCCCGGAAAGGCGCAGCAGCGGGCCAAACAAGGGGATGCGCTCCAGTTCTTTCTTGAGCACGTAACACGCGCGCGGAACAAGGGTGAGCCAAACCAGTGTATCGAAGGCGGATTGGTGGGCGGAGGCAATCAGCGCCGGGCCTTGCTCAGGCAGATACTCTCGCCCCATGACCGCTACCCGAATGCCGCAGATAGCCCGCAAGGCACGGAGGATCACCCGCGCCCAGAACATTGCCATCTCAAGGCTCCGAGCCGGTCTGATCAAACGGATCACGGTGGCCGGCATGAGCAGGAGAAGGGTCGCCGCATAGAAAAAGAGGGTAAAAAGGCCCGAGCGCAACCAGATCATCCAGCGGGCTCGAATGAGTGGTATCGGCTCAGGCCTAATGCAGCCACAAGCCACTTCGTATATTCTCCCGCCATCAGCCGTAGCATCTCTGGGTCCTCGATGCCGGAGTCGCGCATCGCGGGCGGCTGGACCGGAACTGGATGCAGGGCGACGTGCGGCACGGCTCGCCCGATCTCGATCAGGGCTCTTGGCATGTGATAGCCCGCAGTCACCACGATCAAGCTTCGAATCCCATTCTGCCGGACCCAAGCTTCGGTTTCCTGCGCATTGCCATGAGTGGAGGTCGCACTCCGTCCCATCGTGACGCGCGGGGCGAGAAGGGCTGGGTCCACGCCAGCCCGCCGGGCGAGCGCGCGAAGTTCGGCGCCGCCGCCCACACCTGAAAGCAACAGACGATCGGCCCGGCCCTCGGCTAGCAGATGCAACGCGGTCTCAACCCGGGCGGCGCCTCCTGTAAGCGCCACAATACCGTCAGCGTGAAGCGGCGGAGAGGCCGGGAGCGAGGCGAGGCGGAGAAACCAAACCAGCCCGACGATCCAACCCGCCGCCGCCGCAAGCACAAAGGCTCCGACCGCTGCGCTGACTCGGCGGATTGTGGAAATCAGATCCAAGGCCGGACCATACGGTCGCCGCAGACCGGTCCCCTCAGTGCGATGGCGTTCGACGGTGCAAGGCTAGTCTTACGAACCGCGGCATAGCGCCACAACTGTGCCGAAGAGCCTCGATCCAACCCTAGACAGGGGAGACCTAGGGGTCGTCGCCCGTGCGATCTGCGCGTAAGTTCGCTTTTGATCCGGGCGGCCAGAGCCGGCCAGCAGACCTGGCCCTTGCTGTACAGCGGTTTCCCGCTATGGATCGCGACCACGAGAGTTGTTTCGAGCCGGTTCATTTGACGGGATCACATCCATAAGGGGCTGAATTTCCTTCCGATGCAAGCGGCAACTATGCTCATCCCGCAAGCATTATATTTGCTAGGCCGCGATGGGTTGAGGAGGACTCGGGTTCCCAATTCGCGAGCACCGGGTCGCATTTTTGCGCCGCAAAATGGAGCCGGATTGGGGTCAGATCTTCGGAAAGCCTGAATCGCGCCCTGAAAGCCAATCAGCTAAGAGCGGGATGACCGCACCTGAAGTCGTCCCGCTCTAACCGGCTGCAAAAATCGTTTGGGGGTAAGGAGCCAGCCAGACGGCAGAGCCAAGGCAAACCGGAGCGAGGTTAGGCGCGAGTTGGTCGTAATCGCCGCGTGGGTGCCTGTTATGCTTCGATTCATCTAGACTGGCATCCATTAATTGGCGCTTCAGCCTTTCACTGATATAATTGTAACTGCAATGCGTATTGTTTGTCCCTCTTGTTCCGCTGCCTACGAAGTGGCGGATCAACTGATTGGCTCCGGACGCACCGTTCGTTGTGCCCAATGTGGGCACTACTGGGCAGTCGTCCCCGAGCATTCGCCGCAAGCACGTGCGCGTAGTGAGAATTCATCAAGGTCTGTTCGGGAACCGCTTATGGCGGCCCATTCCGAGCCGCACCATTCTGCGGGCCCGCGTCACCCACCCGAGCCGATGCAGCTATGGCGGCCCGAGACTGATTCCCTGGAAATACCAGCACCGGTTGCAAGCCCTTCCATGCGGCCCGCGGATGGCGCCCGGCCGGCGCTGAGCCGGCTCGTACCCGAGCGGAAGCGGGGTAGCCGGCCGAACCTTCTCGCTTTGGCGGCTTGGGCCGGAAGTGTTGCGGTCATCCTAATCGGGCTCTGGGCGGCGTATGCCTGGCGGCAAGAGATTATGCAGGCTTGGCCCGCCAGCGAACGTTTGTACGCGGGGTTAGGACTCAAGCGCCAGCAATAGCGAGCCGGGCGCCTTCAGAGCGTCATTGGCTTGAGGCGGACTCGCGACCCCAATTCGCGAGCACGGGTCCCATTTTGGCCGCAAAATGGGGGCCCGGGATTGGGGTCCCGATCGTCAAAAAGTTCAATCGCGTTCTCAAACCAAAAACTCCCGAGCATGGCCACTTCGGCCTTAAGTATCATGTTTATGGCCGCGCAATAGCCGGTCCATCGCCGCGAGCAGCACGCCTAACAGACCGATTCCAATGAGCATCGCCAACTGCCACATCGCGTCCGCCTTCGGGACCTCATCGATTATCCCGGGAAATTTGCAGGTTCGCATAAAAAGCTCTGCCTGATCCCTTTCGCGTGGAGCATCACCATTAAGAACACGGAAAACATCTGAAAGCTTCACGTTCACCTTGCCGGGAACCGGCTCCCCGCGAAACTCACTTAGCACGCTCTCAAGAGATCTCTTCGCAATAGGAAGCGATCGAATATCGGCAGAGAGGTCCTGATCAGGAGTAACAACAAAGTAGACCTCTCGCTACCCTTTAGAGCGGGATGACTTTAGATAAAGTCATCCCGCTCTAGGAACTTTGGTCTTCAGAGCGCGATTCAGGCTTTCCGACGACTCCGCCTCAAGCCATCGCGCTCTAGTGCCCGGTAGATCGATGTGGCGCGCTGCTGTCTATCAAGTAACAGGAGGAACCAGTTTGTTTTCACCTGTCTTTCTATGTCCTCCCTTGAGTAGGAGGTAAGGTTCAGCTTGCGTCGGCTACCTTTTCCGGTCCTGGGCCGCTTATCCAGCTCGCGAACAGTTATTTCAAAGCTCGGCACTCCGTATACAAGTGAACCAACGAAAATGTCCCTCACGAACGAATCGAAAAGGTCAAAGGTCTTTTCAATTTCCCAGACGAAGTCCCTCTGGAACTCCGGGAGCGCGACAGCCTCCTTCTCTATGTCGGCAACAAGTTGAGCGAGCGACTCGGTTTTCTGCCCAGTATCCATTCGCGTCTCCAAACAAAAAATTATGCCGCAGCTCGGCGGCTGCGTTCTACGTCGGTTTAGGTCAATTCAGATTGCGGTCCGGCCCTGGCCTAATTGATTGCCCTGGTTCCTGTGATCAAAGGAGTCCAGGGTTCTCGTTCACCATCGGATGGCGCAGCAGAGGGTCGGTTTCCGCCAGGCAGCGAAACCGCACCGTATAAACCGGCTTCTGGCTTTGCGGATCACGCGAGACCTGATCCGAGACGGCATCAAACTGGCGGCCGCGCTGCTGACAGAAGTTACGCGCCTCCTGCAACAGGGCGCTCTGTGCGATCAGCAAGCCCGAGGAGGAGCTGCCGTAGCTGCCACTTACCGTAAAGGTATCAGCACCCAAAGGTTGCACGCCGGCGCTTAATGAGCAACCAGCGATTCCAGCGGTTAATCCAGCAACAATACCCAGCGCCCGACCCATACCCCACCCATGAGACCAGCTTCGCGAGCCCTATTCAGCTTGAAATTGGTCTCGCGCTTCCCTTGGCAAGCATCTCAGCATCCCTGACCGAAAATGGTCCGAGGCGATCCGCTCTAGGAGCGTGCTCCATTATGACTGGCCGGGTCGCTTGACAAGCGTTCGGACTAAAGGCTGAGGCCTTTAGTTCGAGCCATCGGCCTCTAGGAGTTCTAGTTTGGGGAGCGCGATCCAGGCTTTCCAACGATTCCGCCTCAAGCCAGCGCGCTTTACGCCCGCTTGCGGCGGGGTTTTTTCTCCTCGGCAGGGGGAGGCTCGGTCTTCTTTTCCGGCCGTCGGCCAGCGGCCGCGGCGCGGACAGGCTTTTCCGGCGATTGTTCGGTGCTCTGCCCTAAGCTACGCTTCAACGCCGCCATGAGGTCGATCACGTTACCCCGGTCAGGCTCCTCCGCTGCTTCGGGCTCGATGCCCTCGCCCTTGAGCTTGGCGTCGATCACCGCTCGGAGCCGAGCCTCGTAGCGATCCTCCATATCGGCCGGGTCGTAAACGCCGGTTTGCCGGTCGATAAGCTGGATCGCCAGCTTCACCATCTCGGGGTCGGGCTTTATATCGGGCACTTCTTCGAAGAGCTTGGCGGGGCTCGCCACGTCCTGCTCCTCGTGCAAAGTGTGGGCGACCATACCCCCGTCCATCGGCCTGAGTGCGATAGCTCGCTCCCGGCGGGAAATCACCACGCGCGAAAGCGCCACCCGGCCGGTTTGCCGGATCGCCTCTCGCAGCACCACATAAACGTCCTGTCCCGCTTTGCCGTCCGGCACCA
>JAFAHH010001072.1 GCA_019237355.1 Acetobacteraceae bacterium
CGAAATGCCGCGGCAGATCGAGATTCGCGATAGCTTACCGCGGACGATGATTGGCAAGCTTTCGAAGAAGGAGCTGATCGCGGAGGAGGCAAAGGGGGCTCACCATGAAACAACTGGCGAACGATGAGCTCACTCGGAACAAGCGGCAATCCGGATTCTCACAATGAACATTAGATTATGAATGGTAATGAGATCTTTCCACTCCGGCCGTAAGCTGGACATTTGAGAGGCTAGCATCATAATTATCCGGCCCCAAATTCCCAGCGTGTGCGGCAATGAGCCGGGAGGACGGAAATGGCCGAGGACCCCTAAAGCAGCGCCGAACGCGCCGAAGCGGATTGGAGGACGTTGCGCGGCTGGCCGAAGTCAGCCTGGCCACCGTGGATCGCGTGCTCAACGAGCGCGGCAGCGTCGCCCCCGATACGGCACGGCGCGTCATCGAGATCGCCCGCCAGGTGGGGTTGCGGCGCACGCTGCCCAAGCCTTATGTACGCAGCCTCCGCGTTGACGTGCTGCTTGCGCGATCCGACACACCATACTTCTTCCGCGTCAGGCAGGCGTTCGCCCAGATTGCCGCCACGGTCGACCGTTCTATTATTATCCAGCGCAGCACACTCCCCGAAGCAAAGCCGAACGTTTTCGCAAGACGCATTCGTGAGACCAAGGCGGATGGCGTCATAATCTATTGCGAGGACGATCCGGAAATCCGGCGAGCGATCGCCGCCACTGCCGATGCTGGTATTCCCACGATCTGCCTCACTACGGATGTTCCTGACGCCCCCCGCTTCACCTACGTTGGGATCGATAACACCCAGGCCGGCCGCACGGCAGGATTGCTCGTGGCCAAGATGGCACGGCATGCGGGACCTGCCATCGCACTTACCAACAGCCTCGGGTATCGAGCGCACAAGGAGCGGCTTTCCGGTTTGCAGGCCGGGCTGGCCGCGCATGCGCCTGCGATCGAGATCGCGGCCATCCTGGAGACTCACGACGAGGCGGACCGCGCCTTCAGTCTCTTGACGCACGCGCTCGGGCGATTTCCAGATGCTGTGGCACTCTACAATATGGGCGGCGCCAACCGCGCCGTGGCCGCAGCAATCGGCAATCGGGGGATGGCCGGAGCGATTCTATTCATTGGCCATGAACTGACAGAAGCAAGTGCGAAGCTGTTAGCAGAAGGAATCATGACCGTTACCATCGATCAGGCGCCCGAACTGCAGGCGCGCCGTTCGATTGACCTGATACTCGGCAGGTTCGGCGTTCTGGATGCGGCGGCATTACCGGGAAACATTCCCTTTACACTGCACACGCAGGAGAACCTATGAGGGCCGCCCGCATTCGCGATATCCCAGAGGCCGTGAGTAGGCAGGGTCTGCACCGAGGCATCCGGCTCTGAGGGGAATCCCTCAAAACCGCATTTGCCTCTGGCTCCAAGAAAGCCTCATCGTCGCTTAATAAGATGGTCGAACGCCCCAGGCGGGTGAGGTTAGGTATCCACAACGGGATGCCCCGAGGGAGAAACGCATGACCGAATCAGTTAGATTCGCGCTCAACCACATTGCTGCCCCCCGGAAAAGGCTTCCGGAGTTCGCAACGCTAGCGCGCAGCCTCGGCATGACCGACATCGAAATCCGCAACGATATCCAGGGTGTCGCGATCGCGGACGGTACGCCAGCCGAGACTGTAAAGCAGCAGGCAGAAGCGGCGGGCGTGACTATCGTCTCCATAAATGCCCTAGGACGGTTCGATCTTTGGGATGAGGAGCGCGCGGCGGAGGCAGCAGCGCTGGCCGCCTATGCGCGCGAGTGTGGAGCGAAAATGCTCGTGCTCTGCCCGGTGAATTCTTGGGATGACCGCCGCGACACGGCCACGCGTCAGGCCGACCTCCGCCGCGCGCTCGGACAGTTGGCGCCCGTCCTCTCGCGCGCCCGGCTAATCGGTCTCGTCGAGCCACTCGGCTTTGCGGAAAGCTCGCTCCGTTTCAAGCGCGACGCCGTGAAGGCGATCGACGAGGTGGGTGTAAGTGAAACCTTCGCCCTAGTGCATGACACGTTCCATCACTTCCTCGCGGGCGAGACCGAATTGTTCCCCGAGCGGACGGGCCTGGTCCACATCTCGGGGGTGGAGGACCGCACCGTCGCCCGTGCCGAGATCAGGGACGGGCATCGTGTGCTGATCGGCCAAGCCGATATGCTGGACAATGTCGGGCAGGTCCGGGCGCTGCTGCGCGGCGGCTATCGGGGCTTATTCTCCTTCGAGCCGTTTGCAGAAAGTGTCCAGCGGCTGGGTGACATCGCCCCTGCCCTAAAAGAGAGCATGGCGCTGCTACAGCGACGCGCGCTGTCCTGACCGCCGTGAGACGGTAGGTCCAGGAACCTGCGCCAGACCGCATGTGAACCGATCACTTAGGGGAAGGAAAACATGAAGATTGCACTTGATCCGTACATGCATCGCCATGTGCCTCTGCTCGAGCTTCCGAGGCTCGTCGCCGAGCTCGGTTACGAATACATAGAGTTATCGCCGCGCGCCGATTTCCTTGACTGGTGGGTGCGCCCCAGGGTCTATCCCGACCGGATCAAGGCGTTCAAGAAATCGCTACGCGACCACGGGGTCAAACTGGCCTCGCTGCTGCCCATGTATCGGTGGGCCAGCCCGCATCAGGTCGAACGTGTTGCGGCGATGCGTTACTGGAAGGCTGCGATCCAGGTCGCGGTCGAGCTCGAATGCGACACGATGAATTCGGAGTTCGGCCGGGGGCCTTCGCCTGATTTCTCGAGCAACTGCTTCTGCTGCACGGGCTCCAAGGTCGAGTCCTGCGAGGCGGCTTTCTGGGAAAGCATGGACGAGCTGGTCCCGATCTTCGAGCGGGAATCGATCAACCTGCACATCGAGCCTCACCCTGAAGACTTCGTCGAGACGATACAGCCGGCGGTCGACATGATTCGATCGATCAACTCCAAGAACGTCCGCTTCCTATATTGTGCGCCGCATACCTTCCACTTCGGCGACGACATGGCGAAGATGATCGAGGAGGCCGCCCCGGTGCTGGCGCACGTTCATGTAGCCGATACATTCAACCACAAGGCTTCCTCGGGGCTGCGCTACATCATCAATCCTCCCGGAGCCCAAGTGCGGGTGCATCAGCACCTAAACATCGGCGAAGGCGAGGTCAATTGGGATATTTTCTTTGGAACGCTGAAGAAAGTTGGATTCGACGGCATCGTTACCAGTTGCGTCTTCGCCTGGGAAGAGCGGGCAATCGAATCCTCGAAATTCATGCGTAATGAGATCCAGCGCTATATCGACAAATACTGGGAATGATGGGCCCGCCAACGGGGCCGGACGGGCACGCTCCAGCAGGTCATGGCTGATCGTGTCGCATCCAGGCCGGGGGAAACATGCTCTAAAGTAACAAATGAGCCAGTTTCAGACGACGCGCGCATCGTGAAGCTGGCCTACAATCCCTGCAGAAATTTGGTGGCTAATTGGTCAACCGATTTCGGGAATAACCGGGCACGAACTTAAAGAATCCATGTGATTCAGGTTCGGAATTCGCTTTGCGAGTTTCGGATCCTACGGCCCTGAAAACTGTACAATCAATAGGAGGAAGGCACTAGCATGTCTCACGTTCCACATCTTCCGCACGGCCGCTCCGAGGCGCCAAACATACCGCTCGA
>JAFAHH010000150.1 GCA_019237355.1 Acetobacteraceae bacterium
TTGTTTTACGAGCATCATCGGGCCCCATCGCGCCAGCGCGATGGGAAGCCGGTCACGCGCTCCTGGAATTGGCAATTCCAGTCAAGCGCGATCTGCTCTAGATATGGCTGGTGGGCGCGAGAGGGATCGAACCTCTGACCCCCACCGTGTCAAGGTGGTGCTCTCCCGCTGAGCTACGCGCCCGATCCTGGTTTCCTAAATTGCTGGGTTTGGAAGCGCAAGCCCCAGAGCGCGATGGCTTGAGCGCGATGGCTTGAGGCGGAAAAACCGGGACGCCGCCTTGCGCGATCCGGGGCGGAAACCCTGAATCCCACTCTGAACAAGGAAAATGCGACGCCATGATGGCTCGACCTAAAGCCATTATGCTCTACGCAAGCTTCTGTATTGTGTCCGGGTACCGGAGCCGGATACAGAATCGGCCGAGATGCAGCCCTCTCGGGCCTGCCCAGCTTGGCTTGAAACGCTATAGAATTTGTTGTTGCGAGCAGATTCAGCTGACCTGGACCGCAAAGGACTCCCGCCAAGCCCGACCTGCTCTGAAAGGACCGGCTTCTCATGGACCACCCGCAATTCCTTGTCGCGCGCCAGGGCGCACTTGCGGTTGTCACCTTCAATCGGCCGGAAATGCACAACGCATTCAATTTGTCGATGTGGGCCGGTCTCCAGCAAACAATGGAAAGCCTTTCGGCCGAGGATGCGCTGCGCTGTGTCGTGCTCCGTGGTGCTGGTACTGAGGCATTCTCGGCCGGCGCCGATATTTCGGAATTCGCGACCGCGCGCGTCGATCGTTTACAGGAAGATCAATACGCGAAGATCTTCAATGCGGGGATGCAGTCCATTCGATTGTGCCGTCATCCGGTCGTGGCGATGATCATGGGGAATTGCCTCGGCGGCGGCGCCGGCATTGCCACTATGTGTGATTTTCGTGTCGGAGGTGAGAACATCCGGTTCGGCATTACTGCCCGCAACATGGGACTTTGGTATTCCTACGCCGAGCTCGACGTCATTATCCAGATTGCCGGTACTGGGATCGCGGCGGAGATGCTGATCGAGGGCCGGATTTATGACGGGCGGGAGGCATATGACAGGCGCTTGCTGAGCAGGGTGGTTCCAGAGGACCGAGTCGAGGCAGAAGCAATAGCGCTGGCAGAGCGGATAAGCGAAGGCGCTCCGCTCGCCGCCCGCTTCCATAAAGCGGCCATCCGCAAACTGCGAGGACCTTTACCCGTCACGGAAGCGGATATCTCCGGCAACAATGCCTTTGTTGAGACCGAAGACTTCCGCAATGCTGCGGAAGCGTTCCTTGCCAAGCAAAGACCGATTTTCATCGGACGATGAAGCCGGACCAAGGAGATCCACCGAACCCCGATGCGGCGCTCCCTCGCTGGCCTGAGGAAAGGAGCTTACTCCTCGGGCGGAGCTTGCATCAGGCGGCGAAGCTCGCCCGCTCGGACGCTTTCGCATGCGCTGTCAAGAATCCGTAGCACGGCCGCATCGTCCATAGCCTGAGCCAGCAGGCCCAAAGACCCGCCGAGTAAGGCCGACGCAATGGCGACCGGATCAATGTTTTGGTCCATCATATAGGAGATGGCCTTGTCGATCACCGCGCCCGCGCGCCCAAGCTCTGCAGGCGGGGTGTCCATCAGGTCGGGTTCGCTCTGCATAGATCCGCCTCCCTCCGCTCCCGCATATGGTTCAGGCGAGACCGGATGCAAACCGGTTTTGGGGATTTTAGAGCAGATCGCGATCAGGTGGAATCGCGGAAGCGATCCCCATCGGGTGAATCTGCTCGCACACAAAATCTAGAGCGGTTCCACGTGAGTGGAAACCGCTCTAGGTCAAATCCAGCTCGGGGGTGGGTTCAGCCCGGACCTCGCGCTCGGCTTGCAGTGCCCACATACGGGTGTATAGGCCGCCTTTCGCAAGCAGCGAGCTATGACTGCCGCGCTCTGCAATCCGCCCGTCTTGCAGGACGATGATCTCATCGGCGTCCACCACGGTCGAGAGGCGGTGGGCGATCACCAAGGTGGTGCGGTAACGGGCGACATTGCGCAATGCCGCCTGGATTTCCTGCTCGGTACGCGTATCGAGGGCGCTCGTAGCTTCGTCGAGGATCAAAATCCGGGGATCCTTCAGTATCGTGCGGGCGATTGCGACTCGCTGTTTTTCTCCTCCGGAAAGCTTCAAGCCCCGTTCACCCACACGGGTCTCGTACCCCTCGGGCAATGACACGACGAAATCGTGTAGTTGCGCAAGCCGCGCCGCGCGCTCGATTTCCGCCCGGGAGGCGCCAGGCCGGCCATAAGCGATATTGTATAGAATCGTATCGTTGAACAGAACCGAGTCCTGCGGCACGACGCCAATTGCTGCGCGCAGGCTCGCCTGGGTGAGATCGCGAATATCCTGGCCATCGATGAGGATGCGGCCTTCCGTCACGTCATAGAAGCGGAATAGCAGCCGGGCGATGGTGGACTTGCCGGCGCCAGTCGGGCCGACAATTGCGAGTTTGCGCCCAGCCGGCGCCTCGAAATCGATGCCTTTCAGGATCTCGCGATCGGGCCGGTATCCGAAATGCACGTCTTCGAACGCGACTGATCCGGCTCCTTCCTCCGAGAGATGCGCGGCTAGAGAAATAGCGCCGGGCCGGTCAGCGATTTCCTGGTGTTCCCGGAGCAAGCGGAACATTTGCTCCATGTCGACCAGACCCTGCTTGAGGCTCATATAGACAAATCCTAGGAAATTCAGCGGTTGGTAGAGCTGCATGAGATAGGTGTTCACCAGCACAAACCGGCCTACGGTCATGCTACCCTCCTGAACGCCGCGGGCGGCCATCAGCATGATCAGAGCGAGGGCAAGTGCGATGATCGCGGCCTGGCCTAAATTAAGCATGTTGAGCGAAACCTGTACCCGCACGGCCGCCCGCTCGCGGCGGGCCAAGGCATCATCGAAGCGCCGGGCTTCATGCTCCTCGTTGCAGAAATATTTTACCGTTTCATAGTTCAGCAGGCTATCGATCGCCTTGCTGCTCGCCTCGCTATCGACCTCGTTCATGACCCGGCGCACCCGGACCCGCCAAGCCGCAAAGGATGTTGTAAACCCGATATAGACTGCGACAGCGGCAAGCGTTACTGCAGCAAACCGCCAGTCGAATAACTTCCAAATGATAGTTGTAACAAGAATTACTTCCAGCAGGGTTGGAACAATATTGAAGACCGCCAGGCGCAGCACCGTTTGCATCCCTTCGATGCCGCGGTCGATGGCCCGGGAGAGTCCTCCAGTCTGCCGGTCGAGATGGAAACGCAGGGAAAGGCCATGAAGATGGCGGAATGTCTCGAGCGCTACCCGGCGGACGGTCCTTTGCTGCACCCGGGAGAAGACTGCATCGCGCAGTTCGCCAAATCCGCTGGACCCGACCCGGAGCAGCCCGTAAGCAACGATCAGCGCGACGGGCACGGCGATGAAAGCTGCCTCTTTGGGGGCCAGTGCGTCGACTGCCCGGCTATACACGATGGGGGTGTAGACGGTCGCCACTTTCGCGAGCACGAGGAATATAAGCGCAATCCCAACCCGAAGGCGGCTGGCAAGGTCGTCCTTCGGCCAAAGATAGGTGAGTAGGTTGAAAACCGTGTGCCAGCCGGCTGTTCCTAAAGTATTGGTTCTCTCAGCAGGGTAATCTCGGCGGACTTGTGCGTAACGTCGCATACCCGGCATTTGCCACTGATGGGCGGCTTTGAGAAGGCAAGCATGAACTCAGACAGGCTTAGGCGGCACATAGAGGCTTGCAATAATGCGCGGCTGCCGGGAGGTAGGGTACGGTTCCGGCTGGATGGCGCGCCGGTAGGCTGGGTGCGCCCCGATCTGGCCGATGAGCTTGCAGCAATCCCCGAGGTCTCCCTAGAGGCGGGCGAGGTGGTCCTGCATGCGCCGGAGCTTCTGCCTCGGATCGCAGAACAGGCTCTGCGTCACCGCCGGTTGCGTATCCGGGGCGAGCTCTTCGATGTGCGCGCGGATTCGGGCGGCCCCAGCCTGGCCGTGATCGATCGCGCCGGATTGCCGCTCTTTGGCATCCTGGCCGAAGGGGTGCATCTGAACGGCCTCGTCCGGCGCCAGGATGGCCTCTATCTCTGGGTAGCACGCCGGGCTGAGCACAAGTCGCTCGATCCTGGCAAGTTCGATCACATCGTCGCAGGCGGTGTGCCGGCCGGGCTGACTTGCTTCGAAACCTTGGTCAAGGAAGCAGCCGAGGAGGCGGCGATTCCTTCAGAGCTGGTCAGGCAGGCCGTGCCGGTTGGCCAAATTTGCTACGCCATGGAACGGGCCGAGGGCCTCCGGCGGGATTGGCTCTATTGTTACGATCTCGAGCTGCCCGAGGATTTCCGGCCGCGGGCCGTCGACGGCGAGGTGGCGGCCTTCGAACTCTGGCCACTGCCTCGCGTGCTAGAGCGCGTCCGCGATACCGATGACTTCAAGTTCAATGTGAACCTCGTGCTGGTTGATCTGTTTCGCCGTAAGGGGCTGATCGGCGAGTACGAGGCTGTGGTCCCTTGCTTAGAGGGGCAACCATGAATGCTTGTCGTCTTTGGCTCGATCAATCTGGAGCTGATCTTTCCACTCCAAACGCTTCCCACTCAGGGCGATACCGTTTTTGCCGGCCAGGTCCGGATCGAGCCCGGAGGCCGGGGCGCTAACCAAGCCGTCGCTGCAGCTCGGGACGGCGCCCGGGTGTTGATGGCCGGGGCTGTTGGACGTGACGTTTTCGCCGAGGAGGCATTGGCCGGGTTGCGGCGGGCTGGCGTCGATCTCGGGCGGGTCCTGCAGCTCGCGTCGCATACGGGGTGTGCAGCGATTTGCCGCGATAAGGGGAGCGGCCGAATGGTTGTGGGCGGGTCGGGGGCGAACATGCGGGCCCGGGCTTCTCAGGTCGAGGACCGGGTGCTGGGTCCCCTGACCACTTTCCTATGCCAGCGCGAGACCGACCCGGCGGAGA
>JAFAHH010000492.1 GCA_019237355.1 Acetobacteraceae bacterium
GGATACGGCCCTCTTTGCGCCAAAGCTCGGCCTCTTTGCCGTATTCCTCCTTGAGCCGGTCATCGCCGTAACCGATGCTCAGGGTTGCGATTCGGCCGCCCAGGACCTCGCGGCGGCGCTTCGCCACCACCTCCAGCAGCTTGTCGAACGGATCGGCGAATAGCTCTACGCCTTGCTCGACCAGCGTGTCGGCCACTTCCGGAAGGCGAATGCCGTGCCGGGCGAGTTCCTCGACAGCGGCATGCGCCTCATCGAGGCCTTGCTTCACCATATCGGGCCGAACGATACCGTGGTCGCGGAAGGCATCCATGGTGGCGGGCGGCATGGTGTTAACCGTGTCCCGGCCGATCAGCTCCTCGACATAGATCGTATCCCGGTAAGCGGGGTTCTTGGTGCTGGTGCTTGCCCAGAGCAGGCGCTGCGTTTGCGCGCCGTTGGCCGCAAGCTTTTCCCAGCGTGGGCCGCTGAACTGCGCCTGGTAACGCTGATAGGCCATTTTTGCATTGGCAATCGCGGCCTTGCCCCGGAGCCGGTCCGCAACGGCCTTATCGCCCAGCGCATCGAGTTTCTTATCAACCAGGCTGTCGATGCGGCTCACGAAGAAGCTGGCCACGCTTGCAACACGCGAGGGATCGCCGCCTCGCTGCACCAGCTCTTCCAGCCCGGCCAGGTAGGCCTCCACCACCTGTTCATAGGCCGGGATGCCGAAGAGCAAGGTCACGTTGATATTCCGGCCTTCGCTGATGAGCTGGCGGATGGCCGGGATGCCCGCCTTGGTGCCGGGCACCTTGATCATCAGGTTCTCGCGATCCACCGCCGCGGCTAGGCGCCGCGCCTCCGATAAGGTCGCCTCGGTATCGTTTGCAATGTAAGGCGACACTTCCAGGCTGATATAGCCATCGCGCCGCCGGGTTGCGTCGAATACCGGGCGCAAGGCATCGGCCGCCGCCTTGATATCGCCGATCGACAGGTAATCGTAGGTTTCCGAGATGCCGTGATCGGCCTTACTGAGAAACTGCTTGAGATCGTTGAGGTAGTTATCGGACTCGGCGATCGCCTTCTCGAAGATGGCCGGGTTGGAGGTCATCCCCTTCAACCCATCGCGCTCGATCAGGGTCTGTAATTCACCCCGCTGGATCAGGCCGCGGCGGACGTAATCGAGCCAGGGGGACTGGCCGCACTGTTCGAGTTGCTTCAGCGGATTCATGATACCTACCCGTTTCCTACTCGGCGGCCTGCGCCAGCTTGCGGTTTTTGGCCACCTGGGACCGCGCCGCTTCCACAATCGCTTCTGGGGTAAAGCCGAACCTTTTTAGCACCGCCTTCAGCGGCGCCGACGCGCCGAAACTATGCATGGCAATAATCGCCCCGTCGATACCGGTGTAGCGGTCCCAGCCCATGGTCGCGGCTGCTTCCACCGCAACCCTTGCACGGATATTCCGGGGCAGCACCTCCTCGCGGTAGGATTCGTCCTGCTGCTCGAAAACATCCCAGCAGGGCATGCTCACCACACGGGCGCGGATTCCCTCCGAAGCCAGGGTTT
Source organism: Acetobacteraceae bacterium (assembly GCA_019237355.1). Taxonomy (GTDB): domain Bacteria; phylum Pseudomonadota; class Alphaproteobacteria; order Acetobacterales; family Acetobacteraceae; genus JAFAHH01. Next base: position 1,544 of record JAFAHH010000492.1, read on the forward strand.
CCCATGTCTTCACGCACAGCGAAACTTCGCTGCCGGTGCCGATCAGGATCACCTCGGGCTGTCCCTCAGGCGGGTCGGCCAGCACATACGCGCCCCGCGCCAACCCGGCCGCGGATGCGAATTTCTTCCGGTCCAGGGTCGGGAGGGCCTGGCGGCTGAGCACCAAGCAACTCGGCCCGTGGTGCGAGCGCAGCGCGAAGCGCCAGGCCTCGGCCGCTTCGTTGGCGTCGCCCGGCCGGATGACGTGCATTCCCGGGATGGCGCGCAGGCCTGCAAGTTGCTCGACCGACTGATGGGTCGGCCCATCCTCCCCGAGACCGATACTATCGTGCGTGTATACCCAGGTGACGGGCAGCTCCATGATGGCGGAAAGCCGCACGGAGTTGCGCATGTAATCGGAGAAGATCAGGAACGTTGAGCCGTAAGCCCGGAGCTTGCACAGCGCCAAACCGTTGCAAATGCCGCCCATGCCATGCTCGCGCACGCCGAAATGGAAATTACGGCCGGCACGGTTGGTGGCTTCGAAATCCCCGGCGCCACCGAAAGTCAGCCGGGTCTTGGTGGAGGGCGCAAGGTCGGCCGAGCCGCCCAGCAGCCAAGGCACATGCTCGGCGACGGCGTTCAGGGCCTTTCCTGCCGAATCCCGGGTTGCCATTCCCTTCTCGTCGGCGGGGAAACTCGGGACCGCATCCTCCCACCCACCGGGCAATTCGCGGCGCTGGAGCATCTCGAACTCGCGGGCGAGGTCGGGGTGCGCTGACCGGTACCGCTCGAACAGCTCTTTCCACTTGGCGCTCAGTTCGCGCCCGCGTGCGCCGACCCCGGAGGCGAAATGCTGATAGACGCCATCCGGGACCAGGAAATGCGCGTCCTCGGGCCAGCCGTAGAACCGCTTGGCGGCAAGCACCTCGTCTTCCCCGAGCGCCTCGCCGTGCGCCGCCGCGGTGTCTTGTTTCTTGGGCGCACCATAGCCGATATGGCTGTGGACGATGATCAAGGTCGGCCGGGCCGGCTCCTCATCGAAACCCTCGAGAGCGAGCTGGAACGCTTTCGTGTCATTCGCGTCGCCGACACGAAGGACGTTCCAGCCATAGCCCAGGAACCTCGTGCCCACATCCTCACTGAAGGCAAGCCGTGTCGACCCCTCGATTGAAATTGCGTTGCTATCGTAAATCCAGCACAGATTGGAAAGGCGAAGATGCCCGGCGATGGACGCCGCTTCTGAAGCGATGCCTTCCATGAGGTCGCCGTCGCTACAAACCGTGTACACATTGTAGTCGATCAGCGGGAAATCAGGCTTGTTGAAATGCGCCGCGAGCCAAAGCCCGGCGATCGCCATTCCCACGCTATTGGCAGTACCCTGGCCCAAGGGCCCGGTCGTGGTCTCCACGCCCGTGGTCATCCCATACTCGGGATGGCCGGGTGTGGGGCTGCCGAGCTGGCGGAAGTTCTTGATGTCGTCGAGCGTCAGGGCCGGGCGCCCGAGCAGCTTGTCCTGAGCATCCGCGGCCTGAATCTGAGCGAGGTGTATGAGGCTGTAGAGCAACATGGAAGCGTGCCCGGCGGAAAGCACGAACCGGTCCCGGTTCGGCCATACGGGATCGGCCGGGTCGTAGCGCAACCGTTGGTTCCACAGCGTGTACGCGACGGGGGCGAGACCCATGGGTGTCCCTGGGTGCCCGGAATTGGCCTTCTGCACGGCATCCATCGACAGGGTGCGGATTGTGTTGATGCAGAGCAGGTCGAGGTCGTCCGTCATTGCGCAATTCCTTTTCGACGGAGCCGAGCCGCGGGGCAGAGTAGAGCCACCGGGCACAGCCGGTAAACCTATACGAATGGGTTAGTACGGGCTTAGGTTCCGAACAGCCCGCCGAGGCGTGCCAACTCTTCCGTATGCGCTCCGGCGTCCCCGAACATGATATCGATCATGGTCATGCGTTTGAATGCATGGCCCACCTTGTACTCCATTGTCATTCCGATCCCGCCGTGGAGCTGGATGGCTTCCTGACCGATATGCCTCCCGGATCGGCCGATTTGCGCTTTGGCCGCGGTGATCGCCCGGCGCCGCTCGGCCGGGTCTTCTTCGGCGGCCATCATGGTTGCAAACAGCGCCATGCTGCGCGCCTGCTCCAAGGCCACATACATGTCGACGGCGCGATGCTGCAGGGCCTGAAAATCGCCGATGGGGCGGCCGAATTGCCTGCGCGTTTTCAGGTAATCGAGCGTGAGTTCATGCATCGACTGCATCACGCCGACCGCTTCGGCGCACAAAGCGCCGATTGCCGCGTCGACGACTTGCTCGGCAACGGAAAGCGCCCCTTCGGGATTGCTTAGCGGCTCGGCCCGCGCGTCATCGAGTTTTACTTCGGCGGCACGCAGCCCGTCTTGCAGCGGGTAACCGCGCCGGGTCACGTCTTTCGCGTCTACGAGAAATAACCCGATGCCAGCGCGATCGCTCGGCGAGCCGCTCGTGCGCGCACTCACGATAAGCTGATCGGCGACATCGCCGTGCAGGACAATGCTTTTTTCGCCATTGATTCTCCACCCGCCATCCGCCCGGTGAGCCCGGGTAGTTACATTGGCAAGATCATAGCGCGATTGCCGCTCGACATGCGCAAAGGCCAGAAGTGCTTCGCCCGAGGCGATCTGTGGCAACAGCGCCGATTTTTGTTCTTCGCTCCCGGCTTGGTGGATCAGCCCACCACCAAGCACCACGGTGGCGAAATAGGGTTCGACAGCGAGGCCGCGCCCAAACGCCTCCATCACAATCATGGTTTCGACCGGGCCGCCGCCAAAGCCGCCATACGACTCGGGGAAGGGCAGGCCGAGTAAGCCAAGCTCGGCATATTGCTCCCAGAGGGCGCGGCTCCATCCCTCAGGCTCGGCGCGATACTTGTTACGGCTTTCGAAATCGTAGCGCTCGGTGATGAGACGGTCAACGCTGTCTTTAAGCAACCGTTGTTCGTCGGTCAGATCGAAATCCATGGTTCAAAGCCCCAATATCGCTTTGGCTACGATATTGCGCTGAATTTCATTCGAGCCGCCATAGATCGAAACTTTGCGGTAATTGAAATAGGTGGGCGCGGCTTCGGTGGCATATTCGGGGCCGATAATCGGCTCGTTGCGGCCTTCTTCGCTTGGCTGGTACGGCATCGCGTGAGGCCCTACCACTTCCATCAGCAACTCGGTTGTGAGTTGCTGGATTACGGAGCCCTTGAGCTTGAGGATTGAGGAGGCGGGGTTGGGCTTGCCCCGTTCCCGTTTACGCTCATCTGCAACCACCCGCAATTGCGTCATTTCCAGCGCTTTCAGCTCGATCTCAACCGCGGCAAGTTTTTCACGGAAATGCTGATCCTCAATCAGAGGCCGTCCCCCGATCCGCTCGAGCGCCGCGAGCTCTTTGATGCGCTTGATCCGGGCTTTGGAGATGCCGACCCGGGCGATGCCGGTGCGCTCGTGGCCGAGCAAGAATTTTGCATAATCCCAGCCCTTGTTCTCTTCTCCGACCAGGTTCTCCGCGGGCACTTCCACGTCATCGAAAAATACTTCGTTCACTTCGTGCCCGCCATCGATGGTTTGGATCGGGCGCACCTTGATGCCGTGGGTTTTCATGTCGATCAGCAGAAAGGAAATGCCTTCCTGCTTCTTGGCTGAGGGATCGGTGCGGACGAGATTGAAGATCCAATCCGCATGCTGGGCCAGAGTGGTCCAGGTTTTTTGGCCATTGACGATATATTTGTCGCCCACCCGGCGTGCGCTCGTGCGCAAGGACGCGAGATCCGACCCGGCGCCGGGTTCGGAGAATCCCTGGCACCACCAAATGTCGAGATTAGCAGTGGCAGGCAAAAAGCGCCGCTTCTGCTCCTCATTGGCGAACTCGGCAATCACGGGCCCGACCATGCTGACATTGAAGGGGAGGGGGGAAGGCACATTGGCCTGCTGCATCTCGTCTTGATAGAGATACATTTGCGCCGGAGACCAATCTTGGCCGCCCCATTCGCGCGGCCAGGCCGGCACCGCCCAGCCACGCGCATTCAGAATCCGCTGCGAGGTAACGATATCTTCCTTCGAAAGATGGTGGCCTTCCTCGACCTTGCGGCGTATTTTTTCGGGCACTTCAGTTCGGAAAAAGCGGCGCGCCTCTTCGCGAAAAGCCCGCTCCTCGGGCGTGAAGTTCAGGTCCATCGCCAACCCTTTCTCTTCTAAGCCTCTTGCAAGTTTCTGGCTTCTTGATCTGCAAGTTCTTTGCGCCAAAGCTTACCGACTGCTGTGTGCGGCAGCTCCTCGCGGATTTCCAGCGCCGTAGGAAGCTCATGCCGGCCAAGCTTGTCTTTCAGGAATTCCCGCAGCGAGTCCAACGTGATCGGCTTCGCAACGGGCTTGAGCACGATGAAAGCCTTTGCTGCCTGGCCACGATATGGATCGGGAATACCGATCACCGCAGCTTCCGCCACATCCGGATGCTCATAGATCGCATCCTCGATGACCCGGGGATACACATTGAAGCCTCCGGAAATGATCATGTCCTTTTTGCGGTCGACGATGTAAAATATGCCATCTTCGTCCATGTAGCCGAGATCGCCAGTCATGAACCAACCGTCGACGAAGGCTTTCTTGGTCTCCTCTGGGCGGTTCCAGTAGCCTTTGAAAACATTTGGGCCGCGGACGCGGATCTCCCCAACTTCACCGGACGGCAAAACGCGGCGCGAATCCTCCAGCGCAACGATTTCCAGCTCGACCCGTGGCATCGGCACTCCGATCGCACCGGGCTTGTAGTTGCCGCCGGGCACGAGGCTGGTGCCGACTGGCGCCGTCTCTGTCATGCCCCACCCCTCCCCAAGTCTCAGCCCGGTTAGGGTATGGAACCTCTGCGCGATCTCGGCCGGCAGGGGAGCGCCCCCCGAAACGGTGGACCCCAAAGAGGAAAAATCCGTGGTCTTGGTTGTCGGATGGTTGGCAAGCGCGATCCACATGGTGGGCACTGCCGCAAACGATGTTGCGCGCTTCTCGCTGATGTCGCGCAACGTGGTTTCCACATCGAAGCGCTGCCGGAGCAAGATTTCCGCGCCATTCGCAAGTGGGCGCAGCAGAACGGACATCAGTGCGAAGATATGGAATAAGGGCAGGACACCAAGGATGCGATCATCCGGCCGCGGCGGCCGGCCGAGCATCACAGCCCATTGGTTGGCAATCGAAAGCGCAGCGGTCAGATTGGCGTGCGTTAGCATCGCTGCCCGCGGCACCCCGGTGGTTCCCCCTGTATATTGCAGCAGAGCCACATCATCAGGTGAGACGGGCGGCCATTCGCGGGGTGGGCCCGCCGGGAACTTAGAGAACGAAACAACGCCGGTTTGGTCCGGAATTGGCAGCGCTCCGGCGAATTTGCCCCAGAGCGCATCTTCGCCGACCAGAACCTGTCCTGCCGCCCCCTCGTCGAGCAATCGCCGCGCATGTGGTAAAAGCGGCTCGAGATTGGTGGTAACTAAAAGCCGCGCGCCGCTATCCGAAAGTTTGCGCGCGAGAACGCGCGGCGGATCGAGTGGGCTCAAATGGACCACCCACCCGCCTGCCCGGAGCACGCCGAAGAAGAAGACCGGGTGCCAGGGCGTATTCGGCACAAAAAGCGCTACCCGGTCGCCTTTCTGGATGCCGAGCTGGCGCAACGCAGAAGCCGCCCGGTCTACAAACGAACCGAGCTCCCGATACGTAATCTGCCGCTCGCGGAACTCCATCGCAGGCCGGTCCGAATAGGAAGCAATAGAACGATCAAGCAGCCCAGTGAGTGTGCCGGTCTCCACCGGCACATCCCAGCGCGCCCCTTCCGGGTAAGATCGCTCCCAGGGGTGAGACATTAGAGTCTTGTTGCCTCGAGCGGGCCGAGCGACAGGAATCCGCGCCCCTCTTTGGCGAGCCGCTCCAACAGCGGCGCGGGCCTGAGGCTCTCATCGCCGGTTCTCGAGGCGTACTC
>JAFAHH010000541.1 GCA_019237355.1 Acetobacteraceae bacterium
GGCTATTCCCGGGCGCAGGCATTGGCGGAGCAGGCAGTATTGCCGGTCACCTTCGGGGCGCTCGATGGCAATGCGAGCTGGCTCGTGCCGGCCGTGAGCAACCAGGTGGCTGTCACAGGTGCCGTGCCGGAAATGTCAAGCTGGCAACAGGCGGGCCCGCACCAGCTCCCGGGCAGCTATCCAAGAGAGACGACCCGGCCCGCCTTATTCACCGCGTTGCGCACCGGCTTCGCCGAGGACCTGCTCCGGCGTGCCTTCGAAGCGACCCGTGACTTGCGCGCCCAGCGTCGGGCCGCGCGCCCGACAGCGAATGGCGGCGCGGACCACGCCTTGCGTGGCCTGGGCAAGCTGCTGGTTGTTGCGCCCGATCAGGAGCAGGCCCGGCGCTATCTCGCCGTCCTCCGGGGCTGGGTGCCCCAGAAGCAAGCCGGAACCGTGCGCCTGGCAACCTCGGATGAGCGGGATGCGCATGAGGCGCTGGCTGCTTTCCGGCTTCGCGCCGAACCCTCCATCCTGGTCACGGTCGCAATGGCCTATGAAGGGCTGGATGCGCCTGAGGTGGCCGTGGTCGCGGCCCTTACGCATATCCGAAGCCGACCCTGGCTCGAGCAGATGATCGCGCGTGCGACGCGCGTGGATCCAAACGCGGGGTCCTATGAGGAACAGGGGGCGCTCGTGTTCCATCCTGACGATCCCCTGTTTGCCACCTGCCGGCGCAGGATGGAGACGGAACAGGCCACATTGGCGTGCAAGCCCAAGCCCGCGCGGCCGCAAACCGATCTGCCGCTTTGGATACGCCAGCACCTGGCCGGGCAGGAGCGGGCTGGCATCGTGCCGCTGGAAAGCAATGCGCTGACCTTGCGCCTCAGCACCCTCCGCCCCGGTCCCGGGCTGATCCTGCGCCGGCGCGAGCAAGAAGAAGCGGCCGGAAGCACGATGGAGCCGCCGAGCGTGGCCGAGCATCGGTTACGCCAAAAGGTCAGCGAGCTCGTCGCCGCGCAGGCCATTGAGGATGAAGGGGAAATGCAGGCCGGTGGCGAACGGCACAGCCTTTATCACCGCTACAACGCGACGCTGAAGCGCGTTCTGGGCGGCAAGGCGCGCAGGGAAATGGGCGTGGCCGAGCTCGAAGCTGCCGTGGCCTGGCTGGAGCGCAACCGTTTACGTGACTATTTGCACGTGCTCGAGGGAGATGCGCGCTATGGCTGGACAGCGAGGCAGCGCGCCGGCAACTGGCGGCCGCCGGTTGGGCGGGATCGCCGCAGCGCTGCCACGTAACGGGCGCTATCGTCCCGGGGCTTCCTGGGACACGATATGCGCGATCGCCTCGGAAACCATGGCCCCCCGGTACGGGTCGATTGCTCCTCCCCCGAGAGATTATAGCAGCCCTTCCGGGAACATATGAGATTATACGGTTTGCTCTCGTATGCTGCTGGAAAGTCGCAGCGAATCGCGCGCGCTCCCCTGTAATCTCATCCGGCCTTCGGAAAATCACGGATGGTCGCGCATGATCTACGAAAATCCTGTTCATGGGTGAGTCGCCGCCCGAAAAACGAATGAAGGGCGTCGCACGGGTCGCCTTCCTGGCCCATCGCGACGAGATCCAGGTCGAGCTCGATGCGGGCTGGCCGATCAAGGCGGTTTACGAGAGGCGCGCGGAAAAGCTGGGCATGTCGTACCAGCAGTTCCATCGCTACGTGACCGCGATCATCCGGGGCGGTCAGCCCGCAGCGCCCCACATCGCCCTCCCTGCCCGCCATCGGCCGGCCACGCAGCCGACTCGCTTCGCCCCACCATCAGCCTCCACCCACCAAGGATCAGCCAATGCCGGACAGCCATCACGACGCCGCAAATTCAAGCACGACCCCTCGGAAAAGCCGGATGACTTCGAGCGACTCATCGGACCCGGCTGGGACAAAAAGTGAGCCGGCCGTGAAAAAGGTTCATCTCGTCCTGCAAGCCAAGGGCGGGGTTGGCAAGACGCTCGTCGCATCGTTGATCGCTCAGTACCTGGCCGAGAAGGGCGAGCCGCCTCTTTGCTTTGATGTCGATCCCGGCAACCGGTCGCTCTCGCAGATCAAA
>JAFAHH010000218.1 GCA_019237355.1 Acetobacteraceae bacterium
AGCCCGACACGAAGCGGGCTGCATAGCCCAGGTTGCGTGTGACTTGGACCAGCAACCAGGCCGCATCCCGGCACGATCCGCTGCCCCGCTCCAGCGTCTGCTGAGGACCTTGCACGCCTGCTTCCATGCGGGTGACATAGCTAACGCGCTTCTGAACGAGGCGGTTCAACGTTACCAACATATCGATCGACGGCTGCGTTCCCAAAGGGACCTCAGCCAGCAGGGCCGCCAGCCAAGGCGGCGACCCTTCAGCTACCCGGTAAGGCGTCAGCTCCTGCTCGAGCAGGGGGGAATACCGGAAGGGCCAGTTAACCGCATCGGGCTCCAGGAAGAAGTCGAAAGGGTTGGTCTCCGCCAGGTCTGCGGTCAAGTCGACCGTCAGCTCGAATCGCGAGGTCGGCTCCGGAAAGAATATCCGGGCGAGGAAGTTTCCTGGCGGGTCCTGATGCCAGTGTCGGGTATGCGGTTCGGGCCGGATCGTGAGCAGATAGGACAGGATGGGGGTGCGGGTATGCGGTGCCGGACGCAGCCGGACTGTCTGTGGCCCAAGAATGACAGGCCGATCGTAGTGATAGGTGGTGTGGTGCCGCAAGGCGACCAGGGTCGGCATGAAGTAGCCCCGTGGCGATCTGAAGGCGTCCGGCAGATTAAGACCGGATGAAAGCTCTTCCCGTCACGCTATCAGTATCTCAGCGACAAACGCTATCCTGCTTGGGAACGCTTTACAGCAAAAGGGGACCGGCATGAACTGGGTGACCTTTCGAACCGAAGGTGGGGGATTGCTCAAGGTTCGACCGCAACACGTGGTCGCCATCTACGATGAGTTGGGAGTTGTGAAGGTCTCAACCACTGCAGGATGCGTCCATACACTTTCCAGCGGCGTCACCGTGCAGAAGGCCGCGAGCCTGGCGTCCGCAGAAGCCGGGCAGGACGGCGAATAAGATCACGGCAAACCAGCTAACCTCGCCGGCGCCGTCCAGAGCTTCACCGATATCCGCTCTGGCGGATTCATGAATCGCCCCGAGGGCGGAAGCATTGCCATTAATAGCCGCGCGCGGAAGCCTCCGGCGCTGGCAGATTGGCTCAGGTGAGGGCTCCCTTTACCCAAGCTGCGCAGCTGAACGACAGCACCGCGACCGCGGCCAGGAAGGCCGCCACGCCCCACGGCGCCCATTCGATTGCTGCAGCAGCGTCAGCGAGATCAGCGGCGTGAATCCGCCGAGGATCGCCGAGACCTGGTACGCCACAGACAGCCCGGTGTAGCGCACCCGCGCCTGGAACAGCGTGGTGAAAAACGTCGCCTGCACGCTGAGCATCAGCGTCGGCCCGAGATTGTAAGCCGTCACAAAGCCTATCCATACTGCCGTGACCGTCGACCACTCCAGCACCCAGAAGAACGGGAAGGCTAGCAGCGCCGTGAAGCCGGCCCCGGCCATGTATATCGCCCGAGGCCCGAACCGGTCACCGAGCACGCCATAGAGCGGCGTCACCAGCAGCCCGATGCCGGAGGTCGCGAGCAGGGCGCTCAAGGCGCCCTCGCGCGGCAGGCCGAGCTGGACGGTCGCGTAGGCCAGGCCGAAGGACTTGATCATGTTGCCGGCCACGGTCTCCGCCAATCGCGCGCCGGTGGCGAGCAGGGCGGCTCTCCGGTGCGTGCGGAACAGGTCGACGATAGGCAACTCGGTGCGCAGGCTCCGGATTGCTTCGAACTCTGGCGTCTCTGCGATGTGCATCCTCACGTAGAGCCCGACCAGCAACATGATCGCGCTGAGCAGGAACGGCACCCGCCACCCCCAGGCGATGAACGCCCCGGGCGGCAGGAAGGCGATCAGCTCGAACACCAGCGACGAGAGTAGTAGCCCGCCCGACGAGGCCGCCTGGGGCAGGCTGCCCCAGAAGCCACGCCTCCCGGAGGGGGCGTGCTCGATGGTGATCAGGCTGGCGCCGGCGTACTCACCTCCCAGTCCGATCCCCTGTGCAACACGCAGGATCACCAAAAGAATCGGCCCCCAGATCCCCGCCTGCGCGAAGGTCGGCAATAGGCCGATCAGGAATGTACCAGCCCCGATGATGACTAGAGTGGCGATGAGGCTCGCCTTGCGGCCGATCCGATCACCGATGTCGCCGAAGATTAGCCCGCCGAGCGGGCGGGCCAGGAAGCCGGACGCGAAGGCGCCGAACGACGCCATGGTGCTGAGCTGCGAATCACCGCTGGGGAAGAACAGAGGGCCGAACACCAGGGCGGAAGCCGTCGCAAAAACGTAGAAGTCGTACCACTCCAGCAGCGCGCCCACGAAGCTCGCGGCCGCGATGCGTCGCATCGCGACGTTCACGCCGCTCTGCACTCAGCGCGGGCCGAACAACGCGAATTGCCGAAAACGGCCATTCAGAATCATAGTCGTAAGCAGCACGCCGGCAAAGGAGGAAGAACATGCCCTTCGATGCAGCAGTGGCAAGCGCTCGGTTGGCGCCGCTGTCTGAAGCGCTTGAACTAAACGACATCAAACCGGTGCCCTGGGAGAGATTGGCGGCACACAAACAGTTCCAGGGGCAGAAGTTCCCGCCGAGCTTTTGGTATCGGCATTCGGGCTTGCTGCGAATTGGGTTGTTCGCCTCCTTCGTAGGATAGGCGCCCATAGTGCGTTGGCCGAATACCTTCCTTGGTCCCCGCCGTGCTTTGTCGGGTTTGGGTGGCTAGCCCTGCTCATCCTGCCTATAGTCCCCACGCTGAACCTGTGGGCAGGGGCGCATTGGGAGGAGCGTCTGGTCCTCGAGACCGGCTGCAGTCCTTCCGAGGCAATCTGCCTGCCACGCGGACGTTGCAGCAACAATCATGGAGATGGGAGAAATGTCACACGAAAAGACTAATAAGCCGGCTCCTGGCGTGGCTTCGCATTCCGGCCGGACCGACGACAAGCAGGCGTTCGACCCGGCGATGTCTCCGCCGGGCACCGATGCGGAAGCCGCAAGCCCGCATGACGAGGCCGGTCTGAAAGAAGCGCGAGAGGCCAACCGCCGGCCTCCCGGCCCGAAGCCATAATTTTTCGCCCAGCACCTGCTGGCCATCGTTGAGCGGTTAGAGAGCAAAAGGCGTTGGCCTGGTGCTGCGGAGCATGGGCGGGCAGGGGATTGATACGCGCACCGCCACCGGCAGGCTCATGCTGACCATGCTGGGTGCCATCGCGGCCTTCGAGCGCGATCTGATGCTCGAGCGCCAGCGCGAGGGAATCGCCAAGGCCAAAAGCGAGGCAAATACAAAGGCAGGGCTTCCACGGCACGGCGGCTTGCGGACCAGGTGCGAGCTAAAGGCGCAAGGCGTGCCGCCGACGCAAATTGCTCAGCAACTCGGAATCGGCCGCACCTCAGTCTATCGCGTGCTCAGGCCGGTCCCGATCGTGGATGGGTTATTGAAAGTAGCGCCCCACTCGTAGGGGCGAATCCGTTTTGTAACGAATCTCCAGTACGTCGCCCGGCTCGGCCTTATTCACCCCGATCGGTCCGAGAACGGAATGCAGCCCCTTTCCGGGATTGTCCATCCGCAACCTCACTAACGTGTCGATCGGCACGCCGGGCTGCAGTTCATTGAGGAAATGCGACCAAGTATTGGGAAAGCTGATTGAGTCGCCCGAATCGATGGGGCACGGGCTTTGGGCTGGCGCCGTTGCAGCCGAATTGCCCTCCCTATCATTGGTCACGGAATCGAGCAAATCGAGCTGCACTACGCTCGCGGGCGGCTCCTTCAGGCGGATCGGCGCGGGCCGCTCCGGCTGCTTGCCTGGGCCGGTGGGCTTCTCAGGAATGCCGGGCGCACGGGATTTGCGAGGCATCTGGAATCACCAGGGGGTTTGGTTCCCGATCGGGACGGCCTGTCGGGTGATTGCGATTCCGACGAGCGCGGTCGCCTCACGGGGCCGGCGAGAGCCGGACGGTTCCTGCTTACATATTCCTGAGTCATGAGGCGGAACCTACCCGCCCTCGCTCTCGTCCTGGCTTGACCCGAGTGGAGCGGTCCCTCGCGCACGCAGGTGCCCCTCCCGACTCTGGGCCTCGACGAAGATCCGGCGGATTTCGGGATGGGCGTCCTTAATGCGGCGCTCCAGGTCGTTGACGGCGCGCTCCACCGCGGCCGCGGTCTGGCGGTCGTCGAAATCGACGCTGATGGCGGCGAGCACATCCTTGGGACCGAAATGCATGGTCAGGATCTCGTTGACCCCGGACACCCCTGGGGTGCTGCCCGCAAGCCGGCGCAGGCTCGCCCGGACGCCGGGGGTAACGGCCTCACCGAGCAGCAGACCCTTCGCCTCGCGCGCGAGGAAGGCGGCCGTTGCGGCCAGCAGCAGCCCTATCAGCACCGAAGCCACGCCATCGAGCACGGGCATGTCTAGGGCCGCAGTGAGGGCGAGGCTCACGAGGGCGATCACCAGGCCCGTAACGGCCGCGCTGTCCTCGAGCAACACGGTGAACACCGTTGGGTCCTTGCTGCGCCGCACGGCCGAGAGCAGGCCCTCGTCCCGAGACTCGCGCCGGAACGCGCGGAACGCTACCCACCAGGTCGCGCCTTCGAACAGTAGCGACAGCCCAAGCACGACGTAGTTGACGGCGACGCTCTCGATAGGGTGCGGCGCCCTGATTTTGTCGATCCCCTGGAAGACCGAGACGCCCGCGCCGAGGCCGAAAATCAGGATCGCGACCACGAAGGCCCAGAAGTAGAGCTCAAGCCCGTGCCCGAATGGGTGTTCTGGTGTCGCTGGGCGCGCGGCCTGGCGCAAGCCATACAGAAGCAGCAGCTGGTTGCCTGTATCCACGACTGAGTGGATGGCCTCGCTCAACATGGCGGAGCTGCCGGTCCACCACGCAGCTCCGAATTTAGTCGCGGCGACCGCGGCATTGCCAGCCAGCGCAGCGTAGATTGCGGCCTTTGAACCCCCTGCCGCCAAAAATCACCCCTCTCGTTCGGTAGCGGACGATGACCTACGCCTCTAGCAGGCCATCCAGGCCACGGTTTCCGTCGCTGGGAATGTCTTCACGCCTGCGCCGATTGCTGGCGAAGAGCCCGAGCCTGCTGGATTATTTGTTATGAAATGCATGCGTTGTGCGCGCAGTAGCACAAGAGGGCCAGGCACGAAGGCGTCAGGCCCGCACGCTCACGAGCCGCCCACCGGTTTCAGCGCGTGCTACTGCTCGAACAGCGCCGCTTCTGCAGCTTCAGCTTCTTCATCTCGCTCGATGCTATATCCGGCGCTCGCTCCCGCCGCTCCGATCCGCATTCTCGGCATTGCCCGGCATACTCGGCCTGTGATCCCGCGGCTTGCTCGGTGGCCTCCCTGGCCGGGATAACAGAGGCACACCCCGCCGTCCGGACTGGGGCGGTTCCACTAATCGCGTCAAGGCATAGCGGTCTGGCAGGCTCCAGATTTCGCCGCCCTCGCATGGTCCCCGCTAGTGCCTGCATTGGGGCATGCTTCCGAGGTCAAGCTGCTGCCGTGCGCCGCCGTGCATGGGTGGCTGAAGCGCTGCCGTTCCGGGGGTGATCCAAATTCTTGGTATAAGTCAGAGTCCTACCTGCTTTATCAGCCCTTCCTTTCCAACTTGGCGAGTCGCGAGTTCAAATCCCGTATCTGCTGCTGCATTATAATCATCTGCTCGGCGAGCGCCGGAGAAGGCTCTGCCTTATCCGCGGCTGCGCCGCGACCGAGCTCTTTACGAGCCCGTTCAATGCGCTCGCCAGCATGGAAACTCGTCATTACGTTATCCCGCAATTCCGCGATCGCGTTTTGCAGGTCGCTAATGCGTTCTAGCAAGTCAGTTCGTGCATCCGCGATCTGCTGCGAAAGCTTTTGAAACAAATCGTTGCTCATCCGATTGCCCTTTAATAGCAGGTGGCGAGGATTACCTCTGCGAGGACTGCTGCCAGCCCGTTGGGCGGGGGCATGACCTAGGGCCTGTTGAGATTGGGGATTCCCTCGGTCACGGCGCCTGTGATTCCAAACTCCGAAAAGGAGTTTGGCCGTGGATCGATTCTGCCTGACGGA
>JAFAHH010000911.1 GCA_019237355.1 Acetobacteraceae bacterium
CGCAACTGATCCGGAGCGAAATACATATCGTTGTTATAGAAAGGGTCTACACGTCGGCTGGGCTCGAGATGTGCGACCTCCCATCCGGAGTCCTTATTGCCTTTGGAGTGCATGTCGATCACCTCTTGCTTGGCGGCGCTTGGCCCCAGCCGGATGGGTGAGGATGTTGCCGCACCAATCATGTAAATCGGCCATCCTCGTCAGGAGTTCGCTGGCAGCGGCGAGCTCCTGAGGCTGAGGATTGAGCCCAACAAGCAGCCGACGCCGGTCAGGGCTGGGACAATGCCCAGTCCGGGCCGCCCCGCGTAGGCTCCCACGGATAGGGTTCGCCGCCTTCGCACACGAGCTGCGTGCCTTGAGCCTGACACCAGGATTCGTAGCCCGGCCAATAGAGGGGCCTGCCGACCCAGTTATAGCCGACGCGCGGCTCCGTTACCGGCGTGTAGGGAGTGAAATTGGCGGCCTGATCCGTGCTGCCCGAGCCGCTGTAGCGCGCCACCGCCGGGTAGGGGTAGACTGGGCGGGTGCCAGTCGCGTTGCCGTTCTGGTCCAGTAGCGAGGCCGTGATCTGGCCCGGCACGGTGCCGGTCTCGATCCAGGACATGACCGGCGTCAGGATGTCGAATGTGTTCGGCCCGGTGCTGCTCGGATCGCCGCAATGCCCGACTCCGGGGAACAGATAGAGCTTGGTGAAGTTGTCAACCCTCTCTGCCCCCAGTAGCTCCCTCATATCGTGGTAATATTGCAGCGTCCCTTGCGGCGTAATGTGCTCGTCCGACCACCCATGCCAGAGGATCAGCTTGCTGCCGTGGCGCCAGAAGGCGCTCAGGTCAGGGTCCGTCGCCGCCATGTAGTGCGACGTTTCCACCGTCTGGTAAAAGTAAGGGATGGTGAACTGCAGGTCCGTGATTTGGTAATTGGGGTCTGCAACATTGTAGAAGGCGAGATATTGCAGGTATGGGAGGGCGAAACCCACGCTGCCCGATGGACCTGCAGGCGTAGCCGGGACAAACAGTGTCCAGCCGGGCTCCGAACCCCACTCATGGGCAATCGGCTGTTCGAGGTGGTTCCCGTTGGCGTCCGTCGGGCCATCGTGCAACCGACGTACGACGCCGACCTCCGCCTCGGACAGGCAAGTCGACGGATCCTGTCCCGGCGTGCAAAGCAGAGTGGCCGGGTCGAAGTGGCAGGCCCTCGGGTCATCGATGACCCCATCCACCACGCCGTCCAACCCGTCGCAAGCGTTGAGCACGGCTTGGTGGATCAGCGGCAGCTTGCTTGCCAGTAGGATGTAGTTCCCGTTCGCGTCTAGGTTGGTGAGCGCGTTCCAGCCGTGATGGAAGGTGTTCTGCACGACCTCGTCGTTCGCGGGCGCGCCGCCGGCGATGCCGTCGAAGTCCTCTGGGAAGCGCTGCGCCTCCATCAGCGCCTCACGACCGCCATCGGAGCAGCCATCGAAATACGAGTATTTCGGCGCCTGGCCGTAGAATTTGGCGATGATCGCCCTAGCCACTTGCGAGGTTACGTGCTGGCCGCGGTAGGCGAAATCGATCACCGCCTGCGGGTTATTGGCCGCCCACGATGCGTCGCCAAGGCTCTGGCTTTGGTGGCCCATGTCGGTTGCCGCAATTGCGATCGTTCCGGCCGCGACTGGCGAGGAGGCCGAGGCCATGGGCGGGGTCACGCTGATCACACCACAGAGGCCGCCGCAGCCGGCCTGAAGATAGCGCTGCGTCCAGCCTTGTGTGGGCAGCCACAGCTCGAACATATTCGTCCCTGGACCGATGGTCCCCTTCACGTCGCAATATGGAGCCGGGGCTGGCGTGCCCGGGCTAGAACCCCCGGTGGAAGGGCCAGGCGTGCCCGCGGGCACGAGAGTCGCGGACTGGATTGTAACCGGGCCGTCGGTGGCGCCGGTCAGGTCCAGATTGGCGACTGCGGAACAATCCATAACGGGCGTGACGGCGGGCAAATCCGCGAGAGCTCCTTGCGCCCACGCGGCGCCGCACGGCAGCAGGACGGTCGACGGGATCGCGGCGACGCAGACCACCGCCTTCGCCCGCCACGATCGACCAGGATTGAGAGACAGGATACTTGACCAGGACTGCTCAGTCTTCCCCGACACGGTTTTCTCCTTGATTGCGCGTGAAGTCGTCGCGCCGACCGCGCGAGCCCCACAGCAGTCCGGCCCTCGTCGCCCTTCTCGGAAAGGAAGGTGTACGGGATCGGCTGGCACTGGCCGGCATAAGGCGGCGGGTGCATCGGGCGAAACCTCCCTGCTTTGGCCCTTGGTCGGCTCGTCTCGCCCCGAGGCGGCGTCCGGCGCTGGGGAGGCCGCCCGAAGGCGAGCCTGCTCTATCCTCGCGTGCGCAGCGCTGTCCTATGATTTTTTCCGGCCTTGCTATTGCCGCTAGTTATATAAAACCGGCAGTCTCGCATTCGGCGGTCTCCCCCGCGGAATGACGGCACAATCAGCCCCAGCCCACAGTTTGACGCTGGCGTTCGTGATGGTGGGGATCGGGATGCTGATTCCGGTCCAGATTTTCTACATTACCCTTGATGTACCCAGAGAAGTCAGCCCTGGCGGCTTGGTATTCCTTGCCTCCTCCGTCTTCCATCCTTAATCCCTCGGTCGATCAGCCAGAGTGGACCAGCATGTCCAAAATTCACCGCACGCGCGTGTTGATTATCGGCGCGGGCCCGGCCGGCTACACGGCCGCAATCTACGCCGCCCGCGCCAGCCTGCAGCCGATCCTCGTGGCCGGGTTGCAACCCGGCGGGCAGCTCATGATCACCACCGATGTCGAGAATTATCCGGGATTCGCCGAAGTGATCCAAGGGCCGTGGCTCATGGAGCAAATGGCGGCGCAGGCAGCCCATGTCGGCACGGAGATCGTGCAAGATATAATCGTGGGTGTGGACTTCTCCTGCGCTCCGTTCCGTTGCTGGGGGGATTCGGGGGATCTCTTCGTTACCGATTCGGTCATCATTGCCACCGGCGCCCAAGCACGCTGGCTCGGCTTGCCCTCGGAAAAGCGGCTACAGGGCGCGGGCGTTTCTGCCTGCGCAACCTGCGACGGATTTTTCTATCGCGGCAAGCGTGTCGCGGTCGTAGGCGGCGGCAATACCGCCGTGGAGGAAGCGCTTTTCCTGACACATTTTGCTGAAACTGTTACCGTCATTCATCGTCGCGACACGCTGCGAGCGGAAAAAATCCTGCAACGCCGCCTATTCTCCCACCCCAAGATCCATGTAATCTGGAACAGCGTGGTCGAGGAAATTCTAGGAGCCGGTCAACCCGAAACCGTGAGTGGGCTGCGGCTCCACGACCTGAAGGCGGATACAGAACGAGAAATTCCCATCGAGGGGGTATTCATCGCAATCGGGCACACACCCAACACAGCAATCTTTGCGGCGCAGCTCGATATGGACAGCGAGGGATACATTCGCACCACCCCCGGAACGACTCGCGCTTCAGTGGAGGGAGTGTTTGCCGCGGGCGATGTACAAGACAAAGTGTATCGCCAAGCGGTTACGGCAGCAGGTACCGGGTGCATGGCCGCGCTGGAAGCCGAGAAGTGGCTAGCGGCGCACGAGGACAGTCCGGCCCTTGCCGCTGAATGACCTTGCCCATCATGATACATTGGCTCGGGCGTGATTCGGCGCGGGGCGGAAAAGCATGATGGATTGGGACAAGCTGCGCGTATTCCATGCCGTCGCCGAAGCCGGCAGCTTCACCCATGCCGGTGACACGCTAAATCTAAGCCAATCCGCCGTATCCCGGCAGATATCGGCGCTTGAAGAGTCGCTCCAAGTCCCGCTCTTCCATCGCCATGCGCGGGGCCTGATCCTTACCGAGCAGGGTGAGACCCTAAACCGGGCGGTACGCGAGGTTTTTGCCAAACTCGCCATGACCGAGGCCTTGCTGACCGAGAGCAAGGAGAAACCGAGTGGCCGGCTTAAGGTAACCACCACAGTAGGGTTCGGCGGCTCGTGGCTGGCGCCGCGTTTGCAAGCCTTCCTCGAAGCCTATCCGGAGATTTCCGTCACACTCATCCTCGATGATACGGATCTTGACCTCGCAATGCGCGAAGCCGACGTGGCAATTCGCATGCATCCGCCGAAGCAGCCGGATTTGGTGCAGCGGCATCTGATGACCATGAATTGGGTCATCTGCGCCTCCCCCGAATACTTGAAGAAGCATGGGGTACCGCAGCGCGCCGAAGACCTCGACGAACACAAGCTCATTCTGTTTGGCGGACATCGCCCGCCTGTGCCCGATATAAACTGGCTCGCCGAAGCCGGGCGTCGTCCGGGTAGCCCCCGCCGCCCGCTGCTTGAAGTAAACAACACGCGGGCGATTGAACTCGCCATCCGCTCTGGCCTCGGCATTGGAGCGTTGCCCGATTTCATGATGCCGGAGAATGACGGCCTTGTTCGTCTATTGACAGAGCTGAAGGCACCAAAGGTAGATGTGTATTTCGTCTACCCGGAAGAATTGCGGAACTCGAAGCGGGTCGCGGTGTTCCGCGATTTCCTGCTCGCCCGGCTTGCTGAGCTGCAATAGAAGATGATCAGTGTCGAAGAGGCGCGCACCCGGATCATTCAGGGCCTACGCGCGACCACAGCACAGGTAGTCCCTCTCCCAGAGGCGTGGAACCGGGTAACGGCTAAGCCGATTCTGGCACGCCTCTCGCAGCCTCCCCAGGATGTTTCCGCGATGGATGGTTATGCGCTTCGGGCCAAAGATGGCAGCCGCGATGCGAAACTCCGGGTAATCGGCAGCGCCCCAGCCGGACACCCCTTTCAAGGCTGTGTGGGGCCAAGCGAAGCTGTTCGAATCTTTACCGGCAGCATCGTACCACAAGGCGCCGACGCAATCCTCCTTCAGGAGGATGCGAGGACCGAGGGTGATGCGGTCGTCGTGCAAGAGAGCGTCACGCAAGCCCGCCACATTAGGCGCGCGGGCCAAGATTTTTTGGCTGGCGACGAGGTCGTTCCGGCGGGAAAGCGTCTTACCGCGCGCGACATCGGGCTCGCAGCCGCGGCGAACCACCCCTGGATTGTGGTGCATCACCGGCCCCGGATCGCGATTCTTGCCACGGGTGACGAGATCGCACTCCCAGGCGAGCCGATCCCACCCGGCGGCATCGTCAGTTCCAACGCGCATGCCCTGGCGGCAATAGTACAGGCGGCCAGCGGGGAGCCCATTGTACTGCCCATTGCGCGGGATGACTCGGAAGCCATCGCCGCCGCAGCGGACGCAATTGCAACAACAGACCTCCTGGTTACAACAGGGGGCGCGAGTGTGGGCGAACATGATTTGGTAATGAGCGGGCTTCGCGCGCGCGGGCTGGAACTCGATTTCTGGAAGATTGCGATGCGGCCAGGTAAGCCCCTCATGTACGGCCGCCTGGGCTCCGTGCCCGTCCTCGGCTTGCCCGGCAATCCGGTTTCTGCCCTCGTCTGCGCGATTTTGTTTCTTCTACCTGCGGTGGGCAGGCTTTCAGGCCTAACGGCTGAACCGGTCTCGGTCACGCGTGCAATTCTGGGTGCCGCGGTAAAGGAAAACGATCAACGCGCGGATTACCTGCGGGCGACGCTGGAGTGGCGGGAAGGTCATGCCGTGGTTACGCCCTTTCCCGTCCAGGACTCGGCGATGCTGCGCAATCTGGCCCGAGCGGGCGCATTAGTTATTCGTTCTCCCCACGCCCCTGCCCTCCAAGGTGGCGCGCAAGTTGACGTGATCCGGCTGGATTTTCTTGGGGTTTGACGCCTTCGTCTCACCGTAGGCCGGGAAATCGCCAATGCAATACCCAGGCCTCCGGGTCGAACGGACGCGAATCATGCACAACTGGGCGAAACGTTCAGGCGAACCGGAATCGCAATCGCTTCCGAACCGTCCGAAAGCCCGAATCGCACTGTGAAACCGCGATCGAGAGCGGTTCCACCCGAGTGGAAGCCGCCCTGAACAAGCCTGAGGCCGGCTTAGCGCCGGGCAGTCAATAACCCGAGCGCGAACCCGGCGGCGGCCGCGATCATGACCGATACCCAGGGCGCCTCTTCGACCCGGCGGCTCACTTCCGATGCGGCGCCGCGGACGCCCTCGGCCGCTTGCCCGTAATATTGTTGCGCTTGATCAGCCATATCGCGCGCCGTATCCCTGGCCTGGCCGTAGATTTGCTGGGTCTGGCCGGTCGCTTGCCGGGCCATGCCCCTTGCCTGCGTCGCCGCGTCCCCGACCGTACTGCCGACGGCTTCCTGCACCCTCCCGGCAGCGTTCTGGACTGTACCTTCGGCCCTATTTGGATCCATTTGCCTCTCCCGAATAGTTGGCACAATTATGATGGGTGGCCCCCTAGCCCGCCACCCCATGGCTGTCAGAAAGCCTGCTTGGTGCTGGGCACATGGCTATAAGAAGTCTTAACCGGATTCGTTGCATGAATTCCTTGACGGTTCCGAGGGAACCAATGTAGAACGTCGACTGTTGCCGATTTGTTCCAGAAGATGCGCCCGCGGCTTCGTGCGGGCTGGTAAGAAGGATTGCAATGCTGACCCGCAAGCAGCACGAACTGCTGACATTCATCGACCGTCACCTCAAGGAAACCGGTTTCTCGCCCAGCTTTGAAGAAATGAAGGACGCGCTCGATCTGCGGTCGAAATCGGGCATTCACCGGCTGATTTCTGCGCTGGAGGAGCGGGGGTTTTTGCGGCGGCACCACCATCGAGCGCGCGCGCTCGAGGTGGTTCGGATGCCTGAAGAAATGGCCCGCCGCGGCGACCCGGCTCCCGTCGCCGACGAGGAGATGTTGGCGCCAGCCCGCGATTCGCGCGATTCCGGCTTCTCACCCAACGTTATACGTGGTGATTTCAGTGGCCGCATTTCCGGGGTCCGCACGGCAAATGATGCAGCCGCCGTGCAATTGCCGCTTTATGGACGCATTGCTGCCGGATTGCCCATTGAGGCAATTAGGAACGAAGAACTAATCGAGGTTCCCACAAGCCTCATCGGGAGCGGAGAGTATTTCGCTCTCGAGATCTCGGGAGATTCGATGATCGACGCCGGCATTCTCGAAGGAGATATTGTGATCATCCGCAAAGGCGAGACGGCCGAAAGCGGGCAGATCGTCGTGGCGCTGGTCGAGAATGCCGAGGTCACGCTCAAGCGCTTACGCCGCCGCGGAAATTCGATCGCACTGGAACCGGCCAACCCGGCCCATAAAGTTCAGATCTACCCAGCGGATCGGGTCAAAATACAAGGGAAGCTGGTCGGCTTGATCCGGCGATATTAGCGCAATGGCTTGACACGGCCTCGGGGTCCCTAGGGCGATGGATTCCCGATGATGCTCGCAAAAGGAGAGGTAGAGCGCTTCCAGTAAGGCTGGAAGCGCTCTATGCAGATCGAGGCAGATGTCTTCTCAGCGCTGGCCGGCACTCGCTTGCGCAAGCGGGATGCGAGCTTAGGACGCTCGCCAAACACTTATCTGGGCTGAGCGCGGCTCGCGTCCTGCATTGGTGCGCGATAACCAGCATAGAGTTCGACGATCCGCGGCTGCTACGCTCAGACCCAGGCTCCCAGGCTGGTTCAGGCCGGAATGGCAGGAAAAGCGGGAACAGCCCCCGGAATGGAGCGGATTTCCAGGTTTTATTAACAACACCTCCTCACACGTGAAAGCACTCGCCGCAGCCGCAACGGCCCTTCTCGTTGGGATTGGTGAATGTAAAACCGGATTCTAGGCTTCGCACCTCGTAATCCATAACGGTGCCAATCAGGAACAATGAGGCCTTCCGGTCCACGAAGAGCGTGATGCCCTTATCGGTGACCACCTCATCGCCCGGCCCCGGTCCCTCGACCCAAGACATGTCGTAAGAAAGGCCAGAACACCCCTTGGTCTTTAGGCCAATGCGCAATGTCATTCCCTGCCGCCCCGACTCGTAGAGGCGGCGAAGCCGCTCGGCCGCCGCATCGGTCAACGACATTAGCGGCGGCAAAGCCCGGGTCTTAGGACGATCTCTGCTAGTTGCTGTCGTGCTCATATCAGGAATATTGAACCGCCTCAGAACATGTTCAATTGCAGCCGGGCTTCTTCGCTCATCCGGCTCGGATCCCAGGGTGGATCCCATACCGTCTCGACGTCGCAGTCCTTAACGCCCGGTACGGCCAATACCGCCTCACGTACCTCGTCCGGCAATTCCTGAGCGGCCGGGCAGGCTGGAGCGGTCAGGGTCATTTCCACCTTCACCCGCCCATCATCTTCGATGTCAATGGCGTAAATCAGGCCGAGCTCGTAGATGTTGACCGGGATTTCCGGGTCATAGACGGTCGAAAGCGCCGCTATGAGCGCATCCTCTGTCGGTCTCGGCGGCACCTCGCCCTCAGGTCTCCAGACCCCGGCCGGGCTTTCACTCACTGCTCGCCTCCTGCGCGCCATCCAGCGCCGCAATCAGAGCATGCCAGGGCAGGGTTGCGCATTTCACGCGGGACGGAAATTCGTGCACCCCGGACAGCGGCATCAGCCGCTCCATCTCCTCCCCGCAGCCGGGGCATTCGCCAGTCTGGGCAAGGCTCCGGAACTGCTCGAACATTTGGTGGATCTCGGCGGGCGTATGCCCGTGCACCGTTTCCGCCATTAAATCCGCCGACGCGACGCTAATAGCGCAACCCCGGGCCTCGAACCCCGTCTTCGCGACCTCGCCGCGGTCCCCGTATTTGACCCAGATCTGGATCCGGTCGCCGCACATCGGATTGTCGCCGCGGGCGCTCGCATCGAAGCACTCGAGGCGATGCGCATGGCGGGGCCGGCGGCCGTGATCGAGGATCACCTCCTGATACAGGTCCCGCAGATCATCAAACATTACGCGAAGAACTCCCGAACCCGAACCAAGGTATCGGCCAAGGCATCGATTTCCTCATGCGTCGTATAGAGGCCGAAACTCGCCCGTGCGGAGCCCGGCAAACCGAAGCGGTGCATCAAGGGTTCGGCGCAATGATGGCCGGCGCGCACCGCAATGCCTTGGCGGTCGAGCAGGGTCGCCACATCATGCGCATGGGCCCGGTCCAGGGTGAACGAAACCACCCCGCCACGATCCTGTGCCCGCCCCAGCACGCGCAAGCCCTCAATCCCGCCCAGCCGTGCGAGGGCATGATCCACCAGCGAGGTCTCGTGAGCGCCTATGGCGTCATAACCAATCGACTGCACGTACGTAATGGCAGCATTTAGCCCGATCGCTTCCAGAATGGCCGGCGTCCCGGCCTCAAACTTGTGCGGCACCTCCGCCCAGGTGGTCCGCTCCCAGCTCACGCTACTGATCATGTCGCCGCCCCCTAAGAACGGCGGCATCGTCTCCAGCAGACTGCGCCGAGCCCAAAGCACGCCAATTCCGGTCGGACCATAGAGCTTGTGACCAGTGAATACGTAGAAATCGCAATCCAGCGCCTGGACATCGACCGGCCGGTGCACCACCGCCTGCGAGCCGTCGAACAGCACCCTCGCCCCACAACCATGGGCGAGCTGCACGATCCGTTCGGCCGGCGTGTACGTCCCGAGCACGTTCGACATATGGGTGATCGCGACCAGCCCCACCTTCCCATCGTCCAGTAGGCGCTCGAATGCCTCCATATCGAGCTCGCCAGCATCCGTCACCGGGCAGACGCGCAATTCATTGCCGCGCGCATCGCGCAGCATCTGCCAAGGCACGATATTGGAGTGGTGCTCCATTTCGGAAATCAGCACCGCCTGGCCCGGCCGCATGATGCCCCGGCCATAGCTATGGGCGACGAGGTTAATCCCCTCGGTGCTGTTACGAACAAATACAATTTCATGCGGGTCAGGGGCATTGATCAGCGACGCCACCACGCTACGGGTGCCTTCATAGGCATCGGTCGTGCGTTCGCTCATCCAGTGCAGCCCACGATGCACATTGGCGTATTGCGTCTCCATCGCCTCGCGCATCGCCTCCATCACCGCACGCGGCTTTTGTGCCGAGGCTGCGCTATCAAGAAACACCAGCTTCTTGCCGCGCACTGTTTGCGAAAGGATAGGAAACTCCGCGCGGATGCGGGCAACATCCAACGGCGCTGGCCGGGCCGCGCTGGGCTTGAGGGCGACGTTCATGCGACCTGCCTTTCCCACCAGCCCTCGACCGCTTGATCGAGCACCGACCGGGCGCGGTCATCGCTCACTGTGTCCAGCGCCTCCATCAAGAAGGCGCGCACTAAAATGCCGCGCGCTTCGGCCTCCGGCACCCCCCGGCTGCGCAAATAGAAGAGCTGCGTTGCGTCAAGCTCGCCGACCGTTGCGCCATGGCTGCATTTCACATCATCGGCATAAATCTCGAGCTGCGGCTTGCTGTCGATCTCGGCCTCGGGTGAAAGCAGCAAGGCCTGGTTCATTTGGTAACCGTCGGTCTTTTGTGCCCCCCTAGCCACTTGGATCTTACCCTGGAACACCCCGCGCGATCGCCCCATCAGCACGTTCTTCACCGTCTGGCGGGAGGCGCAGCATGCGGCGTCGTGGAACACCTCGGTGGTGAAATCCGCATGTTGCGAGCCGCCAAGCAATTGCGCCGCATTGAGATGGGTGGCCCCATGCAGCCCGGCCAGGTGGGCGTGGACTTCCGAGCGCGCCAGCCGGCCTCCGAGATGGAGCCCGAAGCTGTCGTACACGCCGCGTTCCGCAATCGTTGCGTAGAGCGTTGCGAGATGAAACGCCTCCGGCGCCTCTTGCTGCAACCGAACATGCGTGAGCACCGCACCCTGCCCAATATGCAGCTCCATCACCGGATTATGCAGATAGGTGCCCTCGCCGACGGACATTTCCAGCAGCACCAGCCGGGCCCCATCGCCTAGACGAACGATATGTCGCGGATGGAAGGCGACCGCCCGGCCGGGGGTTTCGGTTCCCAGGCTGATCAACTGCACAAGCCCGGCATCCTGCCCGGCCGGAACCGATAGGGTGACGCCATCCTCGGCGAGCATCGTATTGAGGGCCACCAGGGGTTCTTGCTCGGGCCGGGCGAGGCTTCCGAAATCCGGCTGTTCGGCGAAGCTCTCGATCTGAAGCCCGGCCGGAAGCCATGACAGGTCGTCGCGGAACCGGCCGTCCAGCAGAACAAGCCGTGGCGCCTCAACCAATGGCAACCGGCCAAGCAGGCTCTGGCCCTCGGCCAGCGAGGTCAGCGGCTCATAGAAGCTGGTTTCAGCGAGCGGACGGAGATTGGTATATTTCCACTCTTCCCGGCGGATGGTGGGTAGGCCCGAGGTACGAAAGACCTCGGCGGCCTGAGCCCGAAGCCCCGCATCCCCGGGCAGGCGCTCTCTCAAACCCTCATATCGGGCCAGGAAGCCCCGGGCACTGGTCTGCAGCGCGGTTGTGCCGCTCATGCGGCCTCCCCGATCAGCCCAGCATAGCCCTTCGCCTCAAGTTCATGCGCGAGTTGTGGCCCGCCTGAGCGCACAACCCGGCCATTCGCTAATACATGCACCTGGTCCGGAACGATGTAATCCAGCAGGCGCTGGTAATGGGTGATGATCAGCGCCGAAAAATCCGGTGCACGAAGGGAGTTCACCCCTTCGGCGACGATTTTGAGCGCATCTATATCAAGCCCGCTATCCGTCTCATCGAGCACAGCGAGCTTCGGCCGGAGAATCGCCATCTGCAAAATTTCGTTCCGCTTCTTCTCGCCACCCGAGAAACCGACGTTGACGCTCCGCTTCAGCATATCTTCCGGAATGGACAGATGCTTGAGCTCGGCACGCGCAAGTTTCAGGAATTGGATCGCGTCGATCTCCGGCTCACCGCGCGCCCGGCGCACGGCGTTGAGCGCGGTGCGCAAGAAATTGGCATTGCCGACGCCGGGCAGCTCAACCGGGTATTGAAAAGCCAAGAACAACCCAGCCGCCGCCCGCTCCTCCGGCTCCATGGTCAGCAGGTCGTGGCCATCGAAGGTTACCGACCCATCCCGGATCTCGTAGTCCTCCCGGCCCGAGAGCACATAGGCAAGGGTCGACTTGCCGGAACCATTGGGTCCCATTACGGCGTGGATCTCGCCAGTAGGCACGGTCAAATCTACGCCGTTCAGAATCGGCTTGTCTTCAACAGCGGCCTTGAGATTCTTGATCTCAAGCATCAGCCCACCGAGCCTTCCAAACTTACAGCGAGAAGCTTCTGCGCCTCTACAGCAAATTCCATTGGCAGTTCTTTGAGCACTTCCTTGCAAAATCCGTTCACGATCAGGTTCACCGCATCTTCTTCCGAAAGCCCGCGCTGGCGGCAATAGAAGAGCTGGTCTTCGGCAATCTTGGAGGTGGTCGCCTCATGCTCTACCTTCGCGGTCGGGTTACGAGTTTCGATGTAAGGCACGGTATGCGCCCCGCACTGATCGCCGATCAGCAGCGAATCACACTGCGTGTAGTTCCGGGCCCCGCTTGCCTTGGGCAGCACGCGCACCAGGCCGCGATAGGTGTTGTTGGAATGACCGGCGCTGATCCCTTTCGAGACAATCGTGCTTTTGGTGTTTCGCCCAATATGGATCATCTTCGTGCCGGTGTCGGCCTGCTGGCGATTATTCGTCACCGCAACCGAGTAGAACTCGCCCACGCTATCCTCGCCCTGAAGGATGCAGGACGGATATTTCCAGGTGATCGCTGAGCCGGTTTCCACCTGCCTCCAGCTAATCTTGCTGCGCGCCCCGCGGCATGCGCCCCTCTTGGTGACGAAGTTATAAATCCCGCCCCGGCCCTCAGCATCGCCAGGATACCAGTTCTGCACTGTGCTATATTTGATCTGCGCGTCATCCAGCGCCACCAGCTCGACCACTGCGGCATGGAGCTGATTCTCATCGCGCATCGGCGCCGTGCAGCCCTCGAGATAGCTTACATAGCTACCAGCATCCGCGATGATGAGGGTGCGCTCAAACTGACCGGTGTTGCGGGCATTGATGCGGAAATAGGTCGAGAGCTCCATCGGGCAACGCACGTCCTTGGGCACGTAAACAAAGCTACCATCCGTGAACACGGCCGAGTTCAGGGCAGCGAAGAAATTATCCCCCTGCGGCACGACACTGCCGAGATACTCGCGCACCAAATCCGGATAATCGCGGACCGCCTCGCTGATCGGCGCAAAAATCACGCCCGCTTTCCGCAAGGTTTCGCGGAAGGTGGTTGCAACTGACACGCTGTCGAACACCGCGTCGACCGCAACGCCGCCGCCTTCCACCCCCGCCAGGATCGCCCGCTCTTGCAACGGAATCCCGAGCTTCTCATAGGTGGCAAGAAGCTCGGGATCGACCTCCTCGAGGCTTTTTGGCCCGGGCTTCTGCTTCGGCGCCGCATAGTAGTGAATGTTTTGATAGTCGATCGGCGGGTAATAGGTCTTCGACCAGTGCGGCTCGGTCATTCTCTGCCAGGCGGCATAGGCCTTCAGCCGCCAATCCAGCAGCCATGCCGGCTCCTGCTTACGCGCCGATATCAGCCGGATGATTTTCTCGTTCAGCCCCTTGGGAGCGATATCCATTTCGATATCGGTCTCAAAGCCCCATTTGTAACCGGACTGGGTAAAGGACTGGACGGTCTCGAGCGTTTCAGAAACAGCAGGCATTCTCTCGTCCTTATTCGGTCGCGGGGACAGGTATGGGTTGTTGCGGAATGCGCAAGGCCCGCGGCACCGCGGCATCACGCATATCGGCCAGGGTTATGGAAGACAGTGCTTCCTGGATCGCATGGTTCACCGGGTCCCAGCGGCCCCGCATGGGGCAAAGACCCTGCGCCTCGCAAGCGAGCGAGCCGTCCACGCAAGCCGTGAGCGAGATCGGCCCGTCAACTGCGGCGACCACTTCCGCGATGGAAATGGAACTCAGCGGCCGCAACAACCTGTAGCCACCCCGGGCGCCACGCTGTGAGGTGACCAGGCCATGCCCGGCGAGTAGCTTCAAAACCTTGGCAACCGTGGGTTCCGGAATGCCCGTTGCAGCCGCAATTCCTGGCGACGTCTGTACGGTATGTCCGAGCGAGAGGCGGACTAATACAACGACCGCGTAGTCGGCCAGTTTTGAGAGTCTGAGCATTGCTGGATGACCCGGTAATCGGACTTCAGAAGTCCTGATTGACTGGAGATGGCAAATGCGTGGCCGGGCGTCAAGATGGAGCAGGCCGACAATCAATTATCCAAATTCGGTGGGTCGTTACCGCCGGGGCACCCGACCCGGCATGATATTGCCCCGCTGGCCGGGTTTGGGTCCCCTTTGATTCGAGCGGGTGAGTCTAGGTCGATTCGACGGAACGGATACTCTAACCGTCGCCCGAGATGCAGACGCCGCCGACCATTTTTGGCCAGCGGCGCCGTTCCGCTAAGAGGTGACTGCTTGAGATGCAGTCCCGGAAAGCCTGGATCGCGTTCTCAAACAGAGACCACAAAGCATGATGACTTGGCCCCTTAGCCTACGATCCGATGTTAAAAATCACCGAGCCATTGCCGTGAAGCGTTGCTTGATCCTGCGAATACACGCCCCCATTGTAGGTCACGCAATTCACGTAGAGATTTTTGTCCTGATACCCGGCTTTCCCAGAGCTATCGCCGACGAGATCGATTTCCAACTTGTGCGGACCCGGGCCCCAGTTGCCGGTGAACGAAAATGCTTCTGCATTTCCGGCCTGGCGGAGCGCACTGACTAGCTCGGGACCACTGAGTCGATGCCCATCAAGCTTGGCAATGAACTCCGCATTCCCACCCCAGCTATCCTGAGAGAGATTTAGAACTAGTTTGTGGTCGGCCCCATCCTCGGAAGTGGATGCGGCGGCCGGAGTGGCCGGCGGCGTGGATGTGTCCACCGGCGCAGACATCGCGGCTGGGTCGGGATTGGTCGCCGACGTCGATGTGTCTACAGGGGCAGCCCCCGCTGTCGGATCGGAACTAGCCGGCGTTGTAGGTACCGGCGCCGTTGTCGTAGCCGGATCAGAACTAGTCGCCGGCGCGGTGGTACCGACGGCGGGCGTCACTGCCGGATCGGAGCTGGCGTTCGCGGTGGGCGTAGCTGCGGGGGCGGACGTCATCGCTGGATCAGGGCTTGTCGTGGGCGCGACTGGAGACGCGATATCGGAGGCGGAAGCGCTGGCAACCGGCGTGGCGTCACTCGGCGCAGTCACGGGCGGCTGCTGGGCGCCGAAATACTTGCCCCAAGCCGCCGCTTCATTCGGCTTGGAGCCATCGGTGAAGACGAACTGGTAAGAGTCCCAAATATCTACGTTCTGAACCGTTACGCCGGAATTTTGCGCGTCCTGGAGCACGCCCGCTTCCCATTGCACAAAGGCTGGGTCATCGGAAGGGCCGGCCCCATTCGGCCCCGCGCCAGTTTCGGATAGCGACACGGGCCTGCCGTTCGCTTTCGCGAGCGCAATTGTGTCGAGCAGGCTCCAAGCATTACCGGTGCCCGTCGGGTTATATTGATTGGCGTCCGGATAGCTCCAGTAGTGAGCACGGTTGGCATCCTTTGCCGCCCAGGTCGCAAGGTTCGGGTCCTGCGTCTTGCCGTCGGTCGCCCAATCCGTGTCGTCGAAGGGAGCGAGCCCGTTGTAGCTATCGGCCGAGATGATGTCGACGTATTGATTGCCGGGGTAAAAATCGGCAGTACTGCGGCCATCTGGCTGCGACCAGCTTGAGGTGTTTGGGTTCCAGACGACCTGCGCGGTGATCCCGTCAGCCGCACCTTCCTGATGAATCAGGTCGGCGATATGCTTGAAGGCTGACACAAAGTCGTTGGGAGCGTTGGCGCCGCCCTGAGCGTTCCCTGCACTGTTGCCAATGCCCCAGGGCATGAAGTTGCCATTAAACTCATACCCTGGCCGGAACTGGACGGTTTTGTAACCCGCATTAGCCCAGGCATCAACAATGCCCTTGTAAACGGAGTCATATTGGCCGGAGATGATTCCCTGAAAGAAGGTATCATTCTTGGTCCAATCGGAATTAGCCGGTGCCATGGGCACGCCGATAACCGGAGTGGTGCCCGAGCCGGGGCCTATGAACGCATCACCTGTCTTTGCGAAGCTCGCGGCACTCCAGGCCGCATTCGCGGCCCACTGGCTCGGATCAAGGCTGCCGTCGACGTAGTTGTTGTAGAAAGCCGGGCGGGCGCCGCCCATGATCTGGACGAATTTGTTGTAAACACTTTCCCACTGCGCTTCCGCTGTCGGATCGCTGGCGTTGGGATTACCGAAATAAGCTCCGATAGGAAAAGGGGTAGAAGTCATTCGGGGCTTCTCAACCTTAAGTTGTGAATAGCCCCGGCTTAGACCCCGCCTTATTAAGAACAGGTTAACGTAAGCGGCTTATCGTTCGAGCTGATCAGCATCCGCTCGAGATTACTGAATTCGCAGCAGTTCTTGCGCTCGCGCAATCACCCGTCGCGCTTCGCTCCAAAGCGCGTAATCATCGAGCCGGCCGAGAGGCGCCCAGGCAATTTCGGTGACGTCACAACCCGGATGCGGATCGCCGCCCGCCCAGCGCGCTGCGAAATCGATAATTGTGTAATGGAACTGAACCCGGCCCGATGGATCCCGGTGGATACTGTCGACATTGCCAGCCAGGATCAGCGGACCCACCGTAAGACCGGTCTCTTCAAGCAGCTCACGGCGGGCCGCCTCCTCTGCCGTTTCACCTAGTTCCTGCGCGCCCCCGGGTAAGCTCCAACCACCAAGATTCGGCGGCCGTCCCCTGCGCACGAGCAGAACGGCATCCGGCTTGAGCACCGCAATCCCAATCCCAACAAGGGGCCGGGCCGGGTATTCGCGGTCACTCATGGCTTGAACTCCCGCTTGGCACCGTTGGCTTCCAGGCTTACAGCAAGTAAGGTCTAAAGGGCGATGGCTCGAGGCAGACTCGGGTTCCCAATTCGCGAGCACTGGGTCCCATTTTGCGCGCAAAGATGGGGACCGGGATTGGGTCCGGATCCTCGGAAAGCCTCAATCGCGCTCTCAGACCAACAATGCTAAAGTCTGATGACTTCGACCTGAAGTCATCACGCTCTAGGCGTTAGGAGAAGCCTTCCATGATCGTTGGCCGGTTCCCAACCACCCGCATGCGCCGTAACCGCCGCGATGACTGGACCCGAAGACTGGTCGCCGAGACCACGCTTTCCGTCGCCGATCTGATCTGGCCAGTCTTCATTTGCGAGGGCAATCGCGCCGAAATTCCTGTCACTTCTATGCCCGGCGTAGCGCGGGTCTCGCTGGACCGATTGGCTGGGCATGTCGAGGCCGCTGTGGCTTCGGCCATCCCGGCAATTGCGCTCTTCCCGGCCACGCCCGCCGACCGCAAAGACGCGGAGGGGACTGAAGCGTTAAACCCCGAGAACCTGATGTGTCGCGCCGCCCGGCTGCTTAAACGGGAGTTCCCCGGTCTTGGGCTGGTCGGTGATGTGGCCCTCGACCCCTATACCGATCACGGTCACGATGGCGTGCTGCGCGAGGGCTATGTCGCTAACGATGAAACTATCACCATGCTCTGCCGCCAGGCCGTGGTGGAGGCGCAAGCGGGTATCGATGTGATTGCGCCTAGCGACATGATGGACGGGCGGGTTGGCGCAATCCGGGCGGCGCTGGACGCGGAAGGCTTAATTCATACGCGAATCATGAGCTACGCAGCGAAATACGCCAGTGCGTTTTATGGCCCGTTCCGGGACGCTGTCGGCTCGGGCCGCGCGCTTAAAGGTGATAAGAAAACATACCAGATGGACCCGGCGAATAGTGACGAGGCGCTGCGTGAGGTTGCGATGGATATCGAACAAGGCGCCGACATGGTGATGGTCAAGCCCGGCATGCCCTATCTGGACATTGTCCGGCGGGTAAAGGACCAATTCGCCATGCCCACCTTCGTTTACCAAGTATCGGGCGAGTACGCGATGATCATGGCGGCGGTCCAAAATGGCTGGCTTGACCACGACCGGGCCACTCTGGAGAGCCTACTCGCTTTTAAGCGGGCCGGTGCGAACGGAATCTTAACATATTTCGCGCCCGAAGCCGCCCGGCTCATCCGTAATGACTAAGCGCGACGGTTCGAGACGCAATTCACTCAAGGATCCCCTTTGCGGCTAGCTTACGGCTAGAGCGCGATGGCTTGAGGCGGCATGATTGGGAAGCCTGAATCGCGCTCTCACCACGTCAGAGCATGATGGCTTCTAGCTAAGGCCGTCATGCTCTGACGGTAACGCGGCCAGCCAAGGAGGAAAAGTCGCGGCCCCTGGCTTCACCGCGGGTGGCTGCGCGCGATATCCTCAGTACCATGTTCATCGGCCTTGATCTCGGCACCTCTTCCATCAAAGCGATCCTTGTTGACAGGGAAGAGCGGACCATTGCCGCGGCGTCAGAACGGCTCGCGATTCAGCGGCCGGGTCCGGGCCGCTCCGAACAGGATCCCGAAGCCTGGTGGCAGGCGAGCGTCGCCTGCCTCGACCGGCTCACTGCGGCCGCGCCGTGGGCCATGGCGAGCGTCACCGGCATCGGCCTCTCCGGACAGATGCATGGCGCGGTATTGCTCGACGCCGAGGGCGTGGTTTTGCGGCCCGCGATCCTTTGGAACGACGGCCGCGCCTACGCCGAGTGCCGGGAGCTGGAGGCGGCCTTCCCAGCGCTGCGCCGGGTCTCTGGCAATATGGCAATGCCCGGATTTACCGCCCCGAAGCTGCTCTGGGTGCGGCGCCATGAGCCCGAGTTTTTTCAGGCTATCGCACGCGTCCTGCTGCCCAAAGCCTATCTCCGCTGGCGACTTAGCGGGACCTTCCTCGAGGATATGTCGGACGCATCGGGGACGCTGTGGCTTGATGTCGCGGCCCGCGGCTGGTCGGATGAGGTGCTGGCCGCAACCGGGCTTAGCCGTGCGCATATGCCTGATCTTGTGGAGGGCACCGCGCCCGCCGGTCGGCTGCGGCCGGAACTCGCGCGACGCTGGGGCATGGCGAGCGCCCCAATCCTTGCTGGCGGCGCGGGCGACAATGCGGCGAGCGCGGTTGGCCTCGGCGCCGTAGAGCCAGGCTCGGCCTTCCTTTCGCTCGGCACCTCTGGCGTGCTCTGGGTCACTACGGACCGTATGCGGCCAAATCCGGAGGCGGCGGTGCATGCGTTCTGCCATGCCATACCCGGCCGCTGGCACCAAATGGGAGTGATCCTCTCAGCCGGGGATGCGCTCGCCTGGCTGGCCTCCGTGCTGGGGTCGCATGAGGCAGAACTTCTGGCACCGCTCGGCCAGGGGCCGCCGACGGCCGGCCGGGTGGTCTTCCTGCCCTATCTCGGGGGCGAGCGCACGCCGCATAACAATCCCGAGCTGCGCGGCTTGTTTACTGGCTTATCGCACGCGACTGATCGCACGGCCCTGGTGCAGGCGGTTCTCGAGGGCGTTGCCTATGCTTTTCGCGATTGCCTCATGGCGCTCGAAGCCGCGGGCACGCGGGGGGCGGCCGCCGATGTCGTGGGCGGCGGCGCCCGGTCGCGGGCCTGGGTCGCGATCCTGGCCAATGTGCTGGGCCTGCCGCTTCGCCGGGTGCAGGACAGCGAGGCGGGGGCCGCGATTGGAGCCGCCCGGCTCGGCCGTCTCGCCGCGACCGGCGAAGAGGTGACCTCGGTCTGCCGGAGACCCCTCGTGATTGAGGAAATCGAACCAGATCCGGCGACGACGGAAACCTATGCCGAGGGCTATGCGCGCTACAGGGCAGCGTATGCGGCGGCTTGATCCCTTTTGTTCTTCTTAGAGCTAGATCGGTTGAAGCTTACTCCGGTGAAGGTGCCCTTGAAGCATGCCAAGCCGACTGAAGTCCCGTTCAAGCCATCGCACTCTATCGCCTGCCCATTTCTTCAATGTGTAGGGTCACGACGCGGGCTAGGAAGGTAGCGGGATAGAGCTGGCCCATGACAGCTTCCAGATTTGCTAGGCTGCGAGCAAACGGGTTCACTGGCACGATGTCACCAAAACCGGTGGTTGTGAGCGTTGTAAGACTAAAATAGACCGAGTTCGCAATAAGGCTCGTGCGATTCAGCGAGGCTGGTAACCCCGCGAAGGAGCCGGGCGCCAACTCCGCAATCAGGCGATAAGCGGCCCCGAACACGAGAGCAAAGTTAAGATACAGAACTATCGCACCTCTAATACGGTGTGCTGTGACGCGGCCCGGGCCGAAAGCCGCTTTTCCCACGACCCAGCTTACAGCCAATACCGCGAGAATGTCCCCGCAGGCGCTGAGCCAATTGGGCAGCATAGATGGTGTTACCAGAGAAATGAGGGCGCCACCTCCGCTCAGAGTAAAAGAAAACAGTACGAATAGAATCAGCCAGCCGCTTGGGGATACGAGGACCACAATAGTTATGAGCACGGTAACCAGGAAAGCAATCAATTCGGCACTGATTTCAAAGCCGAGCGATACGAGAGG
>JAFAHH010000917.1 GCA_019237355.1 Acetobacteraceae bacterium
AGCGGGCCAGGAGATGCTGAGCCCCCCCGGTATGACCCGCAAACCATAAATTCACCCGGGTCAGTTCTCGGTGGAAAACCCGGGTCAGTTCTCAGCGAAAATCAACACCGCGAGGCTTGGCCCTATGACCAACCCCATCAAATTTGGCGCACGGGTCTACGCATTGGGTCCGCGCGTGCGAACGCAACGCCCCCAACCCATCGCCGGGGAAGAACGGCGGCAAGAGCATGGATAAGAAGATCAAGCGTTATGCCCGCCTCGATGAGATGAAAGCCGATGAATATCGATACTGGCAAGGTCGGCTTTGGCTGAAGTTGGACACCGCGAATCGTGAACCTATTGAATTCGAAGCGGAATCCGGAAAATTCAGGGACGCGTGGCACCACGCCGCGGGTGCCCGCGGCGTGGTGGCGGCTCTGCGGTGATAGAAGGCGGTGGCAGTCGGCTCACCAGCGGCGGTAAGGCCACCCCAACGGCTTTGAACACACTGCCAGCGCAACCTGGAGCGTCTGGTCGCAACCGAAAGCGCTTGGGATTTTGCTCGATGGTGATCTGCTCGACGCGATCGAGATCGCGTACAACATCATCCCACTCAACGGTTATGCCTGCCGCGCTCAGTCGCTCATCCAGTTCCTTGCGCAGCAGCAGGGAAAGGAATGAGCAAAACAGGTGACCGGCGATGGCGGCATCGGATTGATGGTAAATCGGCCGAGTTTCCAGAATGGATTTTGCTGTTCTGAAAATGGCCTCAACTTTCCAAAGCTGCCGGTATGCGAGGGCAACCGACAGAACCGGAAGCTTGCTGTTGGTACGCAGCACATAGATGCCGTCAAAGCGTGCGTCCTCGGTGATGCGTGCGGGGTCGATCTCGAAATGCCCATCCCTTGGCGTGGAGAGGAATCGCCGATACCCGGCGTTCCCGAGCAGGGCTTTGTCGCCTTGCTGCAGTTTTGTGTGCAGGCTGTCGAGGATCGCCTCTCGCACCGCGGCATCGCGCTTGGCTTCTTCGGGGTTGAAGCACACCACGTAGCGACGCGGGTGACATCCGGGCCCCCAGTCGCCGACCATCACTTCCTTGACCTCCAGGGCGGTCTCCGCCCCGCGCGCCCGTGGGATGACCAGCGGGATCATGGGCTTTTCGTCAGCCAGCACGACCCGGCGCACTTCGGCGCTGTTGCGTTCGCGCGCGCCAAGGATGTACTCGACGCCGTGCGCTTCCAACTCGTTGATGGTTTCGGCACTGATCATGCCGCGATCAGCGACCACACACATCCGCGAAATGCCCAAGCGCTCGCGCAGGCGCCTGACAACCGGCAGCAGGGCCTTTACATCCGCTGCATTCCCGGGCCAGGTCTCCGAACAAATCGGCCGTCCCGCCTCGTCGAGCACCACACCGACCACCACCTGCTTCAGGTCAGGACGATGATCCTTCGATTTGCCACGCTGGCCGAGGCTGTCACCGCCGGCGCCATAGAACATCAGCGACGTGGTATCAAACAACACCATCGACAGATCACTCAACAGGCTGCGCCGACGTTGAAACAGCGCTTTCTCAATGAGATCCTTGATGCGACGCGGCGCCCGGGTTGCACCGCTCTGATCGGCCAGCTCCTCACCCAGCCAGGCTATCGCCCGATACAGCTTATGAAGCTCCAGACCGTCGGCGCCGTCGATCTGATAGCCATCCAGCCATTTCTCGCAGGCCCGGTCGGAACCGGAAACCATGAGCCGGTGCAGCACGCTGACAAAGATCGCGCGCTCCAGGGGAAAGCCGAAATTACGCCCGGCTGCGAGTTGCTCCATCACGGCGCGATAGCCGGCCCGCTCCCACAGTCTGCCGAACACCATCGGCGGCCCGATGCGCAGACTGCTGGCGCCCTCGAGGGTGCCAGCCCGCAGGGTCGAGATCAGCATCGCGGTCTCGCAGAAGCGGGCGCCCGAGCGCAGCAAGGTCTCGAGCCGGCCATCGGCTTCGAGATCCTCGATGCGACCGAGAGTGGCAAGGACACGCTGAACCGTGCGGTGACCGTCGCGCTTGTTCTCGACGATCTGCAGGTAGCGGCGTTCGCCAGCGGGTTTGATGCGGAAGAACATGGGCGGGCTGCAAATGACACCGCGTGCATGTCCAGGCTTACCGCGATTCGCAAGACATATTTGCGTATTATGGCGCTCGACGTGGCACCGCAAACGAGCGAAAATTCCCGGACGCGTTGTGCTAACTTCCTGAAATGACTCGCATCATTCATCCGGGGGGCGGAGACGACTGTCCAACTTGAGCCTAACAAAGCCTACTTGAAGCTTATTGTCATCAAGGGCACCTCGATGATGGATCTTGTTCACCTGCTATACGAAAGGGCGGCTAATGAGGCCTGAAGCCGACGCCAGACGGATTCTGTCAGCTGTGCGGGCGACGACAAAGATGCACGAGTTTCGTGTCGCGAAAGAGGATTTCATTGAATTCCGACGAGACCCGGCCGTGCTCTGCTCGTTGGCGGTCGGCATCCTCGGCGATGCAGCCGCAGCGATTGCAGAGAACTTTGTAAACTCCAATGTAAGTACACGGCCGCTGATTGGGAAGAAGATGTCTGGGAAACGGAAAACGTTCAGTTTGCTGCGTCATTTTTCGACGCCTATCTCGAGGCACGCCTGAATGATCAAATCTCCGTGGAGTTTTCGCTCCTGTGTTCGGCGGCGTATTGCCTTTCAGATGCGGTTGGTAGTACGGCGGTCGTGGCTCGACGGTCCGAGCCTCCGCCAGTAGACCTCGGTGGCGGGTCTTGCGCTCATCTCCCACAAGATTTTGCTGAATAACTTTGAGCCACTCGAAGCTGATATTTTCCACCGGGTTTCGCGACAAAACTCTTGCATTTGCTGAGGGAACACTTTTCACTTGCCAGTGAGGCGACAAGAGCGATTTCCGCATTATGCGATGAGCTGCGAA
>JAFAHH010000269.1 GCA_019237355.1 Acetobacteraceae bacterium
CGACAGAAGGCCAGGGGCTTTGCCCCTGGACCCCAGCAAAGGCAGAGCCTTTGCAATCCAATCACTTAGTGGGTGGGGCCTGGGGCCTTTCGGCCCCAGCGGGTCCAGGGCAGAGCCCTGGCCTTTCCTTTTTCAGCAGACTGCTAGGGCGCTTTCACTCAGGGTGAAAGCGGCCTAGTCTAGCCGCCCCTGAAGGATCCGTTTGGCAGGTGCGTTCAGGGTATGTCAGGCGGCTAACAAGGAGACCAGCTTCGGGATGGATTGTCAGACTGAAAGCGGTCTGACGCGCAAAGGATCGGCGCCGGAAGGATCAGAGATGATCGCGGAACGCATCGGTAATGCGCCGGATCTGGCCCGCCGCGTCGACTAACAGCAAATCGAAGCGGACGCCGGCCCTCCCCCAATCGGGATTCTCTGCCAGCAAGATCTCCGCCGCCGCCAGCAATCGCGCTCTCTGACGCGGGGACAGCGAGTATGCCGCCACGGCCAGCGTTGGCCGAGCTTTCACTTCGATGATTGCGAGCAGTCCTTCCTTTTCCGCGGCCAAATCCACCTCGCCCGCCTCAGTGCGCAACCGTTCCCCGCGAATGGACCAGCCTTCTCGCAGCAGCACATCGCGAACGGCGGCTTCGGCTGCCAGACCCAGTTTGTGCGCGCGCCTGCCGCTGGTTGTTCGCCCCATCACCGGGTCTGAGAGGGCGTCTCGATCGGCGCACAATTCGTCCGGCCCGAGGCAAGGCAGTCCTCCAGCGTCGCGCTGCGATGAAGCCGATTCATCACAAACAATACAGCCGCGACGATAGATACGACAACCAAAAGCGCCAGCAGAGCCCCACGCGGAGACTGCGGCTCCTGTTGCTCATCCGATCCCACCACGCCCCTCCTCGACCGCATGACATGCGACGAGCACGTCTTCATGTTGGGTATAGGCAGGTTTTGCAACCCGGCAGCGCGCGGTGGCAATTGGGCAGCGTGGGTGAAAGGGGCAACCAGGTGGCGGATCGAGGGGGCTCGGGGGGTCACCCGCGAGCCGGATGCGCCGGTGCGTCATCGCCGTGAAATCCGGGACTGATTCGAGAAGAAGGCGTGTATAAGGGTGGCGGGGCGCGCTGAAAATGCTTTCGGCCGGGCCCATCTCGACAATGCGGCCAAGATACATGACCGCGAGGTCGTCAGACATATAGCGCACCACGGGCAAATCATGGCTGATGAAAAGATAACTGAGCCCGAGCGCGCGCTGCAAATCCCTAAGCAGGTTGAGTATTTGCGCCTGTACCGAAACATCCAGGGCGGTTGTTGGTTCATCGCAAATCAGCAGGCGCGGGCTGCTGGCCAAGGCGCGAGCAATGCAAACCCGCTGCCGCTGCCCACCGCTGAGCTGGTGCGGATATTTCTCCCCATCAGCCGGGGAGAGGCCAACCCGCGACAAGCATTCCCCAGTGCGGTCATGAACCGCACGCCTCGACTTGAGAAAGCCACCCGGCCGAAGCGCCTCGCTTACGCTCCGCCTCACCCGCCATCGCGGGTCGAGCGCCGCGTACGGGTTTTGAAAGACCATATTGATCTCGCCCGCCCGGACAGAAGACAGTCGCCTGCCCCCGGTCCGAATCACACCCTCGCTCGGCGACAGCAATCCCGCGGCGAGCCGGGCAAGAGTGGACTTGCCACACCCGCTCTCGCCGACCACGGACAGTGTTGTCCCACTTTGCAAAGTAAATGAAACATGATCAACGGCCCGGAGCTTGCGTGCTCGCCGGCCCGAACTGAAATGCCAAAGGCCGGATTTTCGCACGGCATAGTAATGCGTAACGTGCCGCAGCTCCAGGACGCATGGCACAGCCTGCTCCAAACGAGTGCTGGCCGGAGAGGAACCGCTGGCCTGCGCCTGAGCAGCCTCGTGCTGATGGTGCTCCCTCGGCATGTCCGACCAACAGCTCATGTCGGCTTGCAAGTGCTCTCGGCGTGCAGCCAGCACGCCGCTTGCGTCATTTGCGCGGTCATAAGCTCCGGCCGGGCGCGGTGACATCGGGCGAAGACGTGGTTACAGCGCGAGCTGAACGGACAACCCGGCGGGATCGCGCCCAGGCGCGGCATCGTCCCGGCAATCTGACGCAGACGCCGCACGCGATAACTCAGTGGTGGAATGCTCTCCAGCAGGCCCATGGTATAGGGGTGAGCAGGACGCTGTACGACAGCCCTCGTTGGCCCCATCTCGACAATCCGCCCAGCATACATAACGGCGATGCGGTCTGCGGCGAGTGCGACTAGGCCGAGATTGTGGGTCACCAGCAGCGCCGCCATCTTCTTGTGCTGGACCAAGCGCTTGAGCAGCCCGACCATTTGGGCCTGTACTGGAAGGTCCAGGGCTGTGGTCGGCTCATCGGCGATTAGCAGATAGGGCTCGGCACAAAGCGCGAGGGCAATCGCCGCACGCTGACGCATTCCGCCCGATAGTTCATGCGGGTAAGCGTAGAAACGCTGCTCGGGAAACTCTACTTCTCGTAACCATTCCATCGCGCGCTTTCGCGCCTGCGATGCGGATAAAGGTAGGTGGCACCTGATCGTTTCTACAAGCTGCTGGCCGACTGTGTAGAGCGGGTCCAATGCATCGAGCGAGTTCTGAAATATGGTGCCAATCTGGCGTCCACGAACGCGCTTCATCTCATTATCAGAAATAGAATCGATGCGGACGCCATTGAGCACCACTTGCCCCCCGGCGATGCGGGCCGGGGCCTCCAGCATGCGAATGATCGCGGCTGCCGTGAGCGACTTCCCTGCTCCGCTCTCGCCCACAAGGCCGAGAACCTCCCCGTGGGCGATTGCGAAAGAAATGCGATCGAGCGCGAGCAAGACGGCTTGTTTTGCCCCTATCTCAACTGACAGGTCCTTGACTTCGATCAGAGATGGCATCAGCCGGGACTGATGTGCAAGCGGTCTTGGAACGAATCGGCCAAGCAGTTGATTGCCATCACGAGACTCATCAAGGCCAGACCTGGGAACAAACTCATCCACCACTCCCCGCTCAGAAGGAAGTCGTTGCCAGTCATAATAAGCGTCCCAAGCGATGGCTCTGTCGGAGGCAGGCCGACACCGAGAAACGAGAGTGTCGCTTCGGCAACGATTGCGAAGCTGAGATTGATGGCAGCAAACACCAGAATGGGGCTGCCGATATTGGGCAGAATGTGCAGCGCGAGAATGCGACTGCGCGAAACGCCCACCAGCCTTGCCGCCAAGATGTAGTCCTTGCCGCGCTCAACCAGGGTTGATGCGCGCACCAGGCGCGCGAATTGCGGCCAAAGACTAACGCCGATCGCCAGAACAACCCACAGAGGCTGCAGGCTTTGCTGCATACTCCGCGACAGCACCGCCCGGCCGATTCCGTCCAGCAACAGCGCGATCAGGATAGGAGGAAACGTAAGCTGCGTATCGGCTACCCGCATCAGGACCGAATCGAGGAACCCACCAGTATATCCAGCAATCAGCCCGATAGGAATTCCAAGCAGCGACGCGAGGGCAAGGGCTGCAAGCCCAAAACCTAAGCTGGTGCGCGCGCCGTACATTACGGCCGAGAGGATGTCGCGCCCCTGGCCGTCGGTGCCGAGCGGGTAACCCCAAACACCGTCAGCCATCCACGCCGGCGGCTTCAGGCTATCTGTGAGATTTAGGCTCCTAAGATCGCTAGGATCTTGCGGGACAAGAAACGGAGCAAAGATGGCATTGAGCAGAAACAGCGTAATCAGGGCGGCCGAGAGCATTGCAGCGGGGCTAGCGCCAAAGCTGGAGAGTAAAACGCTTCGCTTCAGCCGAGTCAGCCACGCAAGCTGGCGCGGTCCATCGGTTTTGGAGATGGTCAAGATTCGGATGATGCTCCCAGATGAGGAATACGCAACCGAGGATCAATCGCGTGGTAAGCCAAGTCCACGCTTAGGTTGATCGCTACGAAGCCCAGGCCAGCCAGCATCAAATATGCGGACATGACTGGAATATCGGCGCCGCGAACGGCGCTGATAAACAAAAGGCCCAGCCCGGGCCACTGGAACACGGTTTCGGTAACCACGGAAAATGCCAGAACATTGCCCAATTGCAGTCCCGCCGCCGTAACGACGGGAAGGAGCGCATTCCGGCAAACATGGACGCAATAGAGCGACCGCTCGGGCAATCCCCGCGCTCTAGCAAACCTGATGTAATCCGCCTGTAGAGCACGGATTATTTCTGCGCGCATCAGACGAACGATGAACGACATCTGGACAGACCCAAGCGTCAGCGCAGGTAGAACGATGGCGCGGAGCCCCGATCCGGTGAGCAGGCCAGTCGTCCACCAGCGGCCGACCTGGACGACCTGCCCGCGGCCAAAGCTTGGAAACCAGCCAAGTGCAACCGAGAAGCCGAGGATCAGAAGAAGCCCGATCATAAAGGTCGGTGCGGAAACACCCAGCAGGCTCACCAACAGGATGCCGCGCGACAACAAGTTCCTCGGCCGGATTGCGCTGAATAGCCCGAGCGGAATGGCGGGGATCACCGCAAAGACCGCGGCAACGCTTGCAAGCTCGAGCGTTGCAGGCAGGCGTCCGGCAATGAGCTGGGCTACTGGCCGGCCGAAGCTGTAGCTGATGCCTAACTGACCGTGAAGTACGGCCCAAATATATCGCACATATTGAACATAAAAGGGCTGATCGAGGCCGAGCTGCTCCACAAGAAGCTTACGCTGCGCTTCGGTGTGTTCTTGCCCGAGCATTATCAGAACCGGATCGCCCACATAGGCGAACAGGGCAAACGCGATGAGGCCGACAACCAGCACTACTGGGATGGCCTGTAGGGCCCGGGAAAACGCGAACGCGAGCATGGCTTATGGTTCACTCGGAATGGATGTTACCCGGATCTGCATTTCCCGCAAAGTCCGTATAGGTCTGGGCTAACTCGCTCTACCTAACGGCGGCGGGCTTGCTCCTGACAGGCTGAGGCAGCCCCGGATACCCCAGCGCGCTATGCGTATTTAGCAGACCAGAACCCCGCTAACTGAGCCCAATGTCACAGTTATGATGCGGGGTTGAGTTTCCGAGTTTTTGTACTTTAAACTCCTACCCGCGACTGTAGCTTGAGATTCGGCTTCTGCAACCGAAGGGTCAGACACAGGCCTAACCAGGGGCGGTAAGTATGATGCGTTTCAGCGAGATTGGCCAGCAGTTGCGTGCTTACCGCCTCGAATCCGGGTTACGCGCAGAAGAGATTGCCGCGCGACTTGGAGTGTCCCGGGCCGCCCTTTACCGGTACGAGAAAGGCGAGGTGATCAAGCTCGACACAATTAAGCGCTTGGCGGAATTACTGAAGATCTCACCTCTTTCTTTGCTCGGCATCGGGGTCGAGTATTACAATCGGCCAATAGGGTTTTTTGAGCGGCTTCGCCAGATTGAAGAAACAGCAGATCAGATCCTGCAGGCTGCGGGACCGGGCTCTTACCTGAACTCCTCCGAGGCCTACGACTCGATATTGGCGGACGTGTTTGAGGAAGCAGCGCAACAGGCCGGAGCGGATACGGTGGCGATGCGCAGCCTCGCCGAGCAAGTGATGGGAATTCAGGCAGCCCGAAAGCGCATGTACTCGATGCGGCGCCCCGCCAT
Source organism: Acetobacteraceae bacterium (assembly GCA_019237355.1). Lineage (GTDB taxonomy): Bacteria > Pseudomonadota > Alphaproteobacteria > Acetobacterales > Acetobacteraceae > JAFAHH01. The sequence goes on from JAFAHH010000269.1 coordinate 5,619, forward strand.
TATTTGTATGATACACATTAATGCAGTCCAGCGGCTTCTGCACAAGGGCGTCGCTGGTGATGTCCCGGTTTCTGACCGCCTACGGCGCGCCTGCCGCGAGATAGCCCTGGCAGAAGTGGAACATATGGCCAACCTCATGCAAGCCGAGCCGATGGGGTTGCAGTTTGGCTTGCTGACGGGAACGGAGCCGAGCGCAGCCTTCATCATCCTCCGTAGCCGCGACCGCGCCAGCCTGGCAATCAATCCCTTCCGGACGGATACACACCCCAGCGGCCATACGGGTGTCGCCATGATTACAGCGGCGGACGAGGCGATAGGCTCGCATCAGCGGGTGGCTGAGGCCAACTGGCGCGAGGCGCTTAAGGGGCCGGCCGGGGCCGATAAGCTTCGGCAGTTGCTGGAGTCCGCACAAGCTTAGGCCGCAACGGGTGGGCGAGCCTACCGAGGCGGGCTATTCTTGCCTAGTGCGATATCCTCTTACCCTTCCCCCTCATCCTGAGACTCAAATCGAGCAAGCCCAGCGCGTATGGGATGGCCGATTTCCCCTCGACGTGATCCGCTTTCGGCATCGCCGGTTCGATGGCACTCAATCTGGCCTCCGAACCTGGGAATTGTGGCGCCGCGGGCGGGCCGCCGCCGTGCTCCCGTACGACCCGAAGCTGGATCTGGTGGTGCTGATCGAGCAATTCCGGCTGCCGGCGCTGGCGGCTGGAATTGACCCGGTCATGATCGAAATTCCGGCCGGGCTGGTTGATGCGGGCGAAAAGCCAATCGAGACCGCCCGGCGCGAGATGAAAGAAGAGCTCGGCCTTTCAGCAGACCGGCTCGAGGAAATCGGCAATTTCCTGCTCACCCCCGGTGGATCTGACGAATATACCGCCTTGTATGCAGGCCGAGTGAATGCGCCGGCAGCCAATTCTGAGGGCATCGCCGGCCATAGTGGGCTTGCGACCGAACACGAAGACATTCGTCTTCGGGTCTGGCCTGCGCAACGCGCGATCCGCGCCGTCGTCGACGGAGGAATCCCAAATTCAGTCGCGGCTATCGCCCTGCTATGGCTGGCCGCGCGGCGAGATTGGCTTCGGGAACGCTGGAGCGACATTCCTCAAGACAGAGATGCGAGAGATGGAAAGCCTGGTTAGCACCGAATGGCTGGCAGCGGAGCTCGGCTCGCCGGATTTGGTCGTTTTCGATGCGACCCTTTATCTCCCCGGCGAGGGAAAGGACGCATGGGCGGAGTATTTGCAGGGCCACATCCCGGGCGCCCAATTTTTTGACATCGATGCCATCGCCGACCCCGAGACGGAGCTTCCTCATATGGTCCCAACCCCGGGGCGATTTGCCCGGCTAGTCGGGGCGCTGGGGGTTTCCGACCAAAGCCGGGTCGTTTTTTACGACCAACGGGGCATGTTTTCTGCCGCCAGGGGCTGGTGGCTGATGCGCTTATTTGGCCACGATGGAGCAGCGGTTTTGGACGGCGGACTGCCTAAATGGCGCCGGGAAGGGCGGACAATCGAAACCGGCAAGTCCTCGCCTCCAAAGGCCGCAACCTTTCGCCCCAGCTTCCGGCCCACGCTGCTGCGCGGCCTTGGCGATATGCTTGCGAACGTGCTGAGTGGCTCCGAACTGGTGTTGGATGCGCGCTCGGCTGGTCGCTTCGATGGCTCGGTTCCCGAACCCCGGCAGGGGCTGCGAAGTGGGCACATCCCTGGTTCGCGCAACTTGCCTTACACGGAGCTTCTATATCCGGATGGCACGTTCCGGGGGCCAAGCGAGCTGCTGGCGCGGTTCACCCAGGCTGGAGCCGATGGAAGCCGGAAAATCGTCACGAGCTGCGGCAGCGGCGTCACCGCTGCTGTGCTGTCACTTGGCCTGCACCTGGCCGGGTTGCCCGAAGGCGCGCTGTATGACGGGTCGTGGACCGAGTGGGCCAGCCGACCCGAAACGCCTGTCGAGGAATAGTATGGACGGACTAGAAAACCCGTTCCCGGAAGGGTTTCGCACCCAGCTCACCCAAACCGGCAGGCAATACACGAAGGCGCCGCGATTCGTTAACCCGCCCGTCTACCGCGGCTCTACCGTGCTTTATCCGGACATGGCGCAGCGCCGGGCGGGCATGTCGCGGCGGCTCGAACAGGCGCTGGTTTACGGCACGATGGGCAGCGAGACCCATTTCGCGCTCGAGGATGCGGTCGCGGAGATCGAAGGCGGCAGCCGGTGCCAGATTGTTTCGACCGGGCTCGCCGCGATCACAACTGCCCTGCTCGCCTACCTCAAAGCGGGGGACCATTGCCTGGTGCCCGATAGCTGCTACGAGCCCACGCGCAGCTTTTGCGATAAGCTACTCACTCGGCTCGGGGTGAGCACGACCTATTATCCCCCGGCCAGCGATGAGGCGGGTGTGGGCGACTTATTCCGGCCGAACACGACGGTTTTGTTTACCGAGAGTCCGGGAAGCCACACTTTCGAAATGCAGGACTTACCTGCTCTCGCCAGGGCCGCCCATGCGCGCGGCGCGAAGGTGCTGATGGACAATACCTGGGGGCTCGGTTTCTTCCAGCCTTTCCGGCACGGCGTCGACGTATCGATCCAAGCCCTGACGAAATACGCGGGAGGCCATTCAGACCTGCTGCTCGGCGCGATTATCACGGATAACGAAGGGGACTGGGACCGAGTACGGACTGCTTCCCTTCTGATTGGACAATACGCAAGCCCTGACGATTGCTGGCTCGCTCTGCGCGGCCTCCGGACCTTGGCGGTGCGGTTGGAGCGGCATATGCGATCAGGCCTGGAGGTAGCGCGTTGGCTTGCTGGCCGTCCGGAGGTTCACCAGGTGTTGCATCCGGCCCTGCCGGGAGCGCCGGGGCATGAAATTTGGAAGCGCGACTTTTCGGGGGCGTGTGGATTATTTGGTGTCGTGTTCAAGCCTGATTACAGCGTGGAAGCGACCCACGCTTTCGTCGAGGCATTGCAGTTATTCGGCATTGGCGCATCCTGGGGTGGGTATGAAAGCTTGGCGTTGCCGACGACCGGGTTCGTCTCGCGAAAGGTAAAAGGCGTTTTATCGCAGGGGCCAATGGTGCGGCTCCATATCGGCCTTGAAGACACGGCCGACTTGATCGCGGATCTCGAGCGCGGTCTCTGCGCTCTGCGAAATCACCGCGACTGAATGATAGAAGAAATCTTATCCTTTATCGCTTTCGGTCCCGACGGGCTGGCGCCTGCGATCGCCCAGCAGCACGATACCGGAGAAGTGCTGATGATGGCCTGGATGAATCGCCAGGCGATTACAGAAACGCTCGCTACCGGCCGCGTTTGTTATTGGAGCCGTAGCCGCAACCGGCTCTGGCGCAAGGGCGAGACCTCAGGCCAGACGCAAATGCTAAAGGAATTGCGCATCGACTGCGACGGAGATGCGATTTTGCTGCTCGTGGATCAGTCTGGGGTCGCCTGCCATACGGGAAGGCGCAGTTGCTTCTACCGCGCCGTGCGTGACGGCCGGGTTATGGAGATTGCAGCGCCGGTAATTTCTCCGGAGACGCTTTATGGCTGAAGAGATACGGATCGAAACCATCACCGGAGCTGCGCTGGAGCCGCTGGTGCCCGCGCTGGCCCAGTTACGTATCGCAGTGTTCCGCGATTGGCCCTATCTCTATGACGGCGACGTGGGTTACGAGGCGCGGTACGTGCGCACCTACCTCGAAAGCCCAAGTGCGGCGGTGATTGTTGCATTCGATGGCGCCAACGCCGTGGGCGCCTCGACCTGCTTGCCCTTGGCTGAGGAGACCGGCAACGTGCAAGCACCGTTTCAGGAGCGCGGCTGGGATGTGCGACGGTTCTTCTATTTTGGCGAATCGGTCCTACTGCGTGCCTATCGCGGCCGTGGGATTGGGGTTGCGTTCTTCGATGCGCGCGAGGCGCATGCAAGGCGCGTTTCCGATTGTGATTACTCGTGCTTCTGTGCCGTGGTCCGCCCGCCAGACCACCCGTTGAGGCCGGCTGATGCCAAGCCGCTCGATTCGTTTTGGCGGCGGCGCGGCTATACGGCCTACCCTGCACTGATTTGCCACATGACCTGGAAGGACCTGGGCGAGCAGCAAGAAACCGAAAAGCGGCTGACCTTCTGGATGAAGCCGCTCACCGGCGTCCCGTTGCCATGAGCGCGCTCCGCATCGGGCTCTGCCAATGGCGAGTTGGGCGGCCGCGAAGCGTGGCGGATTTTTTCGAGCGGCTGGATCGGGTGCTGGCCGAGGCTTACCGCCTTGGCGCCCAGCTCGCGCTGTTGCCGGAATATACGGCGATGGAGGTCGCAGCCGGGCTGGCTGACGCGCCAGATGTGGCCCGGGAGCTTCATGCAGCAACGGCCCATGCGGATCAGATCTTGGCCGGGATGCGCGAAGCCGCGATGCGTCACAAGCTTTGGCTCGTGCCAGGCAGCTTGCCCGTTCACGAAAGCGACCGGACCTTGAATCGTGCGCCGCTGATCGCGCCAGACGGACAGATCGCCTTCCAAGACAAGCGGACGATGACCCGGTTCGAGACCGAGTCGTGGAATGTGCAGGGAGGCGCGCTGCCGCGGGTCTTCGATACGCCCTGGGGACGGATCGGGATTTCGGTCTGTTATGATGTGGAATTCCCGAGTTTGGTTAGGGCGCAAACCGAGGCTGGGGCCTGGCTGGTTCTGGTCCCGAGCTGCACCGACACGATGCATGGGTTTAACCGCGTATATCTATCCGCCCGCGCCCGCGCCATCGAGAATCAGTGCTACGTCGCGATCGCGCCGACGGTCGGCGACGCGCCGTGGTCGGCCACGCTCGATGCCAATCGGGGGTTTGCGGCGGTGCTTGGGCCAGTCGACCGAGGCTTTCCCGAAGATGGGGTGCTCGCCCGCGGCGCTTTAGACGAAGAACAATGGCTGTTTGCCGATCTCGATCCAGCGCGGCTTCAAGTTGTTCGCCGTGACGGCGCAGTCCGCAACTACCAGGATTGGGGTGCGTGTCGCCCCTAATCTATCTGATCGCTGGCGAGGCAAGCGGGGATGTTTTGGGCGCCCGCTTGATGGCGGCCATCGCGGCGCAAATGCCCAAAGCGCGCTATGCTGGGGTGGGCGGGCCGTTGATGGCCGGGTATGGGCTCAAAAGCCTATTCCCCATGCAAGAACTGGCGCTGATGGGGCTTTTTGAAGTGCTCCCGCGGGTGCATCACATCAACCGGCGGCTTCGCGAGACAATAGCCGACATCGGCGCCAAGCGCCCAGCCGTGGTCGTCACCATCGATAGCCCAAGCTTTACGCTTCGGGTGCTAAAGGCGATTCAACGGATGGGGATTCCGCGGGCGCATTATGTCGCGCCGCAGGCATGGGCCTGGCGGGAAGGCCGTGTGCGGCATTTCCCGGGCAGGTGGGAAATGCTGCTCTGCTTGCTTCCGTTCGAGCCGCCATTCTTTGCGCGACACGGCTTACCGGCCCAGTTTGTCGGTCATCCGGTTTTAGAGAGCGGTGCCGATCAGGCGGATGGGCGCCGTTTCCGGTCACGACACGCGATTAGTCCGGAATCCCACGTTATCACGGTAATGCCGGGCAGCCGCCGTACGGAAACGAGGCGGCTGCTACCCATCTTCGGTGAGACACTCCATCGCCTGATCGCTCGGGTGCCCCGCATTGTCGCTGCGGTGCCGACCGCGGGGCCGGTCACAGGCGCCGTGGAGCAAGCTACCCGGTCTTGGCCGGTTCGAACGATTATTGTGACGCGACCCGAAGAAAAATTCGACGCTTACGCGGCCAGCCAAGCGGCGCTCGTGAAGTCTGGGACATCAACGCTGGAACTCGCTTTGGCCCAAGTGCCGATGACCGTCGCTTACCGATTCAACCCGGTCACAGCCGCCCTTGCGCGGCGGCTCGTCAAGGTTCGATATGCCTCGATCCTGAACTTGCTGGCCGACAAGGAGATCGTGCCCGAATTTATCCAGCAGCGATGTAGTCCCCAGCATCTCTGCCGGATGTTGACGACCCTGCTCACCGATGAGCGAGCTGCGGAAGCGCAGCGGACCGCATTTCCGGCAGTGCTTGATCTCCTCCGCGCACCGCAGGGTAAACCTTCAATGGCCGCCGCTGTCGCCGTTCTCAACCTTCTGGATCAAGCCTGAGGCTTCGGCACGCGCCCGCGATGCGGCCATGCTTTCTGAAACGGCCAAGGCGGCCGCGAGCGCTCGCCGCCCAGCCGATGCGTCGACCGCCACTGGAGCGCCATCGAGGACCGACGCAATAAAAGCTTCGTGTTCCGCAGCTAGGGCATCGTGATCCTGCCAAGACACTTCTTCGGAACCGAAACCCGCGAAGCTAGGCAGCGGCTTGCCCCGCCCCCGGGCAATGTGGGCGAGCCGCCTATTAGCGAAATCCGCCGCGAGATAGCCATCCTGGGCGAAGATCCGCATGCGCCGTTCTGTTCTAAATGAAATTCGGCTGGCCGTGATGGTCGCTACGGCTCCGTTTTCGAAGCGAAGCCGCGCGTTCGCGATGTCCTCGTGCACACTTGCAACCGCCGCCCCGACCGCATCGACGCTGGAAATGTCGCTATCAACCAGGGCCAGGACGAGATCGAGATCATGAATCATGAGATCGAGAATAACAGACACATCCGTGCCGCGGAGCTTGAATGGCGCAATCCTGATTGCTTCGACATAAAGAGGCCGGCTTACGCGCCGGGCGACGGCATCATAAGCCGCCGAGAATCGCTCCAGATGGCCGACCTGAAGAACAAGTTCATGCCGGAGTGCGAGGCGGGCAAGATCGTCCGCTTGCTCCAAGGTCGCAGCCATAGGCTTTTCGATTAGTACATGCTTTTTCGCCCCTAGGGCTGCGGTCGCCAGCTCATGGTGTGACTCTGCTGGCGTTGCGATGATAAGCGCATCACACTGCGCGAGAAGGGCTGCGAAGCTTAAGTCGGGCGCACCAGCCTCCCAGCCAACCGTCTTAGCCCGCTCGGCATCGATGTCATGCACTCCAACGAGTTGGGCACGGTCAAAGCTCGCCACCTTGAGCGCGTGGTAGCGGCCGAAATGGCCGGTCCCGACCACCCCCACGCGCAAGCGCTGCTTTGACATCCCGCGCTAAAACGGCCGGAGGACGAGGAGCCGACGCGGGCGTCGGCGCCTCGGCTTCGTCTCAGGATGATCCGGGCGAACGCTGAAGCAGATTGCGCAGTTCGGCAATGTTTTGCCGCGCGCGCTGACTTACCACCTCGAACGCGTCCGCTTGGGACTTTCTGGTCACCTCAGCATATTCCTTCATGCTGTTCAGCGCGCGGCTAATCGCGGCCTGGACCACTTCGGACTGCTTCCCCATGGTTCCGGCTGGATCTTGGGCAGCCTGCGGCGCCTGGCGTAGCAATTCGGCCAAGTCATTGAGGCTGGCCCGAAACAGCTCCGCCTGCTTCTCCGCGATCTTCTGTGCACCTTGGATAGCGAGCGTGTTAGCCTTCATCAGCGCCTCGAAATCGGCCTTCCGGCTTTCCATAATGGCCTGCAGGTCGACCCCGGGTAGCTTGAACTGACTAAGAATTGCGGTCAGATCGGGGAACTGACCCCGGCCCTCGCCGCTGGTTGAGGCGCTTGCCCCAGTTGTTCCTCCAGCCCCCGTTTGCCCTTGATTTGATGTATCGGACATTCTGTCATCCTCCTCTAGTAATTGAGTCGATTAGCATTTTCCCGCAACCGGCATTTGCGGGTGTCCAAAGCAAGAGCGTAAGCCGGATTGTGAGCGCGCCGTTGAAATGATGGGCTGGCGTCCGGGTTGTGCAAGAGCAGAGCGAGAAGATTGCATGCCGTCGGTCAGGGCAAATGGGATCACTTTGGAATTCGAATCGTTGGGCAAGGCCACGGACCCCGCCATTTTGCTGATCCTGGGTCTCGCGCTGCAATTGACCGCCTGGCCGGATGGATTCTGTCAGACCCTCGCGAGCGGTGGTTTCCGGGTGATCCGCTTCGACAACCGTGATGTCGGGCTATCGGAAAAGTTCCCCCATCTGGGGACGCCGAAACTGGGCTTGGAAATGGTAAAGTATTGGCTCGGGGCGCCTGTCCGTGCTGGTTACACACTGGTCGATATGGCGCGAGACACGGTCGGCCTGCTTGACGCGCTTGGGATAGCAAGGGCGCATTTAGTCGGGGTCTCGATGGGCGGTATGATCGCCCAGATTGTCGCCTCGCGCTTTGCCAGCCGGGTTTTGTCGCTGACATCGATCATGTCTTCGAGCGGCGCACGAGGGCTTCCGGGTCCGCGCTGGCCGGTTATCAAGGCCTTTATGAGCCGGCCTAGAGGCGCTGGTCTGCAGGACCTCCTCGATTATTACGTTTATTTCTTTCGTGTAATTGGCAGCCCGGGCTTTCCGGTCGATGAGGTCGAATTACGTGCAAGCCTCGAGCGCAGCATGAAGCGATCGTTTTACCCGTCCGGTATAGCCCGACAGTGGCTTGCCGTGCTTGCAGGTGGGGATCGCTCGGCGGAGCTGGCCCGAATTCGTGCCCCGGCATTGGTAATTCATGGCGCCGCGGACCGATTGGTGCCTTTGGCTGCGGGTCGCGACACAGCCCGAAAGATACCTCGCGCGAAGCTGGTCATTGTGCGCGGTATGGGACACGACCTTGCAGCCTGGCCTATTCTTGCCCGTGAGATTCTTGCGCATGTCGGTGGCGCCAGTGCCGCCGGCGCAGTTAGCCCGAGCTAGAGCGACCATGATGGCCCTATCGAGGTCATCATGGTGTACCGGGGCGATCATGATCCATGTCTGTCCTTTTCGCGCTTGGGATGTTCGGGGAAGGCGAGGCTCGGTCGTGCATCTGGCCCGCGGTAATCAGGACTCGTAAGCCGCTTTAAGCGCCGCGATGTCCAGCTTCACCATCTTGAGCAGCGCCTCCATCACCCGCTTTGCCCGGGCCCGATCGGGGTCGACCATCATCTCCCCGAGCACGGTCGGCACGATCTGCCACGAGACGCCATATCGGTCTTTGAGCCAGCCGCATCGCTCGGGGCTGCCCCCCTCGACGAGCGCCTCCCAATAGCGGTCGATCTCCGCCTGATCCGCGCAGTGCACGACGAACGAGATGGCGTGATTGAACGGATCCAGGGGGCCGGCACTGATGGCGAAAAATTTTTGGCCGAACAGCGTGAACTCGACCATCACCACTGACCCGGCCGGGCCGCTTGGCGTGCCGGCCGGGAGCGGGGTTACGCGATCGACACTCGAATCGGGAAATATGGAGGAATAAAAACGCGCCGCCGCCTCGGCGTTCTCGGCGAACCACAGATGCGGGGTGATTTTCTGCGTTATCGGCATGACTTCCTCCTCAGCATCCTCGTTGCAGCATCAGCGCTCCCTCACGAACAACAACCGGAGTCGGCTGAGTGGCGCGTCTCGTACTGATCGTGAAGACGAACCCAGCTCATCGTGCCACCGACCTCGTTGCGGCCCTTTGGTACTAAGTCGAGCCAGTTAAACGCTCCCGCGAGCAGTTCCAGGCCGCGCGTGTAGGTCGAATAGGTGTGGTAGATGCGATCGGCATTATCTTTAACGAAAATGCTGGCCCCGGGCAGATCCGGCCCCAGGTAAGACGAGGTTCCGAAATTGTAGAGTTGCTTGCCGGCTGCGATTTGCGCCTCGGTGAACGAAACACCGAAGTCGTAATTGAAGTCGCTGCCGTGCGACGAAACCCACTTGAAGGTCCAGCCCATGCGCCGCTTGACGGCGTCGATCTGGGCTATCGGCGCACGAGACACGGCGGCGAACGACAAATCCGCGCGCTCGAAATGCTGCCGTGCAGCGTCGACGTGGTCGCAAAGGAAAGCACAGCCCTTGCAGATGTAATCGGATCCGGGTGCCAGCATGAAGTGGTAGATGGCGAGCTGGCTGCGGCCGTCGAAGAGATCGGCGAGCGTTCGTTTCCGGTCCGTATCTTCGAAGACATAGGATTTTTCGACTGGAGCCCAAGGCAGCCGCCGTCGCTCAACTCTCAGGGCTTCGAGCTCACGGGTCAGCTCCTTTTCCCTGACCAACAGCTCCATCCGCGCTGAAAGCCACTCTTCCTGCGATACAATCGTGGGGGCGTCATTGCCGACCATGCGAGATCTCCTTACCGGGGCACGCCTTATTCAAACGTGGCGCGGCCTTTGAATCTTGATGTAGCTAGAGCATGTTTGTTTTAGCAGAAACAAACATGCTCTAGCGAGTCTTGTTTGAGAGCACGATTCACGCTTTCCGGGCGTTTCCGCCTCAAGCGATCGTGCTCTAGGACGTGCTACCCGGCGTCAGTCCGACACATATCCGACACATAAAAGCGGGGTTTTTTGAGTGCGATGGCTTCAGGCGGACTGGGGCTCCCAATTCGCAAGCCACCGGGTCCCATTTTGCGCGCAAAATGGGGGCCGGATTGGGATCCCGATTGTCGGAAAGCCTGGATCGCGCTCTGAAAGCAAAAGCGCGGGGTATAATAAGTTCACCTGACGCCATCATGCCCTAGCAACGAACCGAAACCGCTCAGCCGGATTGCCAATTTTGGTCAGGCCTGTTGAGAGAGGATCGGACGGCGGCATTTTGAGCGTCCGTCACCGATCAACTGGTCGATCCGGTTCCGGATATGCGCCGCTTCGGCAGGCGTGTTGGCGAGCGCGATGGCATGGTCGAAGGCGACACGGGCCTCCTCGGTGCGGCCAAGCTCAAGCAGGAACGCGCCGCGCGCGCCATGAAAGTAGAAATAGCCCCCAAGCCTCGCGTCCAGCGGCTCGATCATCGCAAGCGCCTCCGCCGGGCCACGCACCTTGGAAACAGCGACTGCCCGGTTGAGCGTCACCACCGGCGAGGGCTGCATGACCTCGAGCGCGCCATAGAGCTGCTCGATGCCGGCCCAATCGGTCGCTTGCGGGCTGGCCGCTCGCGCGTGGAGCGCTGCGATCGCGGCCTGGGTTTGATAAGGCCCCGGCCGGCGATGGCGCACGGCCTTGTCGATGAGAGCCAGTCCTTCGGCGATCAGTATCGGATTCCAGCGCGTCCGGTCCTGCTCCTCGAGCAGCACCGCGGCACCGTCGGCATCGAAACGCGCCGGCGCGCGCGCATGCTGGAGCAGGAGGAGCGCCAGCAATCCCATGATCTCCGGCTCGCTCGGAAATAGCCGGAGCAGCAGCCGCGCCAGCCGAATCGCCTCCTCGCAGAGAGGCGCGCGGGCGCCGTGCTCCGCGACGTCGACCGTGTAGCCCTCGTTGAACACCAGGTAGACCATGGATGCGACGGCCGCCAGGCGCTCGCTTCGCTCGATCGCACCCGGCGTCTCGAACGGAACCTGCGCGGCCGCGATGCGTGCTTTGGCCCGCGTAATGCGCTGCTCCATCGCCGTCTCCGATACGAGGAAGGCGCGGGCGATTTGCGCAACCGAGAGGCCGGAGACGATCCGCAATGCGAGCGCGATCTGCTGTGTGGCGGGTAGACGGGGGTGGCAGCATGCGAACAGCAGCCGCAGAATGTCGTCGCGATAGTCGGCCTCATCGATGCGGTCGACCGCACCCTGCTCTGCGTCGGCGAGGTCGGAGATCAATTCCTCGGGCGGCAGCGGCTGTTCGCGAGCCTGTTTTCGCACTCCGTCGATGCCGGCATTCTTGCCGACCATGATCAGCCAAGCGGCGGCGTCGCGCGGCGGGCCGTTTTTGGGCCAGGACTTCAGCGCACGCAGGCACGCCTCCTGGAATGCTTCCTCAGCCGCATCAAGATCACGGAAGTAGCGCAGCAGCGCCGCGACCGCTTGCGGTCGCGCCGCCTTCAAAGCCGCGCTGATCCAATCGGTCTCACCCAAAGGCGAGCTTCCCTGGCTTGAAGAGCGCGATCGGCCGGATCTCGTAAGCCCCGCCAGGATTGGCCCGGCCAAGCTCCCGCGCGATGTCCAGCGCCTCTTCGAGGTCCGCGCAGTCCACGACATAGAAGCC
>JAFAHH010001084.1 GCA_019237355.1 Acetobacteraceae bacterium
TCGATCGCGATCGAGAGTGTCGCATCTTCGGTATCATTGAGCAGCTTTTTCGCTGTCCGCTGGGCAATAGGCGAGAAGGGGCGCAGCTCGTCCACTAGAGCGTCGACAGCCGCCTCGAGCTGATCATCGGGGACGCACTCCGTAGCCACACCCCATTCGGCGGCCTGCCGCCCAGGGATGCGCTTGGACCGCATCACGATATCCTTCGTGCGGGTTATGCCAACCATTTTTTGCAACCGCGCGGAACCGCCGGAGCCCGGGATCTGCCCGAGCTTTTGTTCCGGCAATGCATATTGGCAAGTCTCGGACACGATACGAAAATCGCAAGCTAGGGAAATTTCGAACCCGACGCCGAAACAGTATCCCCGGTTGGCTGCAATCACCGGCTTAGAGCAGCGTGCCGGAGCCGCAATGTTCCAGGCAAGCTTCGACACATGCTCGGGCGAGGCCTCCATGAACCCACGTATATAGCCGCCAGACGAGAAGTGCTCTCCCTCAGCCCGCAAAACAATCACTCGTACGTGCTGATCCTCATCGAGTGCTTCAAATACACGGCGTATCTGATCGCGCTGGGGCATTGTGACCACGTTCATCGGCGAGCGCGCGAGAACCACGTCGGCGCGCTCTCGGCGAGGATCGATCTCGACACGGAATCCGTCGAGGCCGACAAGCCGGGGGTCAGTCGCATCCTGCGATTCGCTCATGAGGAGTGCCTTTCTTTCCGATAGGTCACGCGGTCTCGCTGGCGGCTCCTTCCGGGGCGTACTCACCTTCCACGAGTTTCCGGCGCAGCAGCTTGCCCACGGGCGATTTCGGAATATCGCCTACGAAAATATATCGGCGAGGTCGCTTGAAATTGGCAAGGCCCGAGATGCGGCAATGTTCATCAAGTTGTTCGGGGGCGATTGCGCTCCGGCGTTTGATAAAAGCGGCCACTATCCGGCCCCAGCGCTCGTCGGGTAGACCAACAACCGCCACCTCGGAGACGGCAGGGTGCAATGAGAGGCAGCTCTCGATCTCCACCGGGGAGACATTCTCTCCCCCTGTGATGATCATGTCATCCATCCGGCCAGTGACGTAAAGCTCGCCCTGGTCGTCGATGTATCCGGTATCGCCACTGAAGTACCACCCATTGCGAAAGGCTTTGGCATCCGCTTCGGGCCGGTTCCAATAGCCCTCGAACGCTTCGTCGCTTGAGGCCAGGGCCGCGATTTCGCCCTCCTCGCCAGGTGCCGCAAGCTGGGCGGGGTCGGTTGTTCCGAGCTTGACCACCCGTATCATTTGATTGATGCCGGCCCGGCCAGCGGAGCCTGGCTTCTGCACGGCTCTCTGGTTGAGCGTGAAGGTGTAAATCTCGGATGAGCCGTAATGATTAACGAACAAATCGGGCTTGAAGGCGTCTGAAACTTGGGCGAGCAGCCCATCTGGCATTGGCGCGCCTGCGAAGCCCAGCTTCCGTACCGAAGAGATGTCGGTGTTCGGAAAATCGGGGTGGTGCACCAGGTCGTGATACAGGGTCGGTACGAGATAGAGGTTCGTAATCCGCTCGGCCGCGATCAGAGCCAGAGCGCGGGCCGGGTCGAAGCGTGGGAGACAAATGAAGGCGCCACCGATCAGCGACATCGCCAGCAATGAGCGCACCCCCATCGTGTGATAGAGCGGCATCACACCCAAAGTGCGCTCACCATTGGCATAGAGATTCTGCGCGACATGCGCGATGGCCGCGGCACGCTCCGCGCGATGCCGCCGGGGCACCCCTTTCGGCTTCGCGGTGGTACCCGAAGTATAGAGCATGAGCGACCAGCCATCGGCGGCCACAGCCGGTTGGGCAAGGGCGGCGGCGCGAGCCGCCCAGTCGGTGAAACGGATGTCGCCGGGTCGCGAAGCCGCACCGATCGCAAGGCACGGCACGCGGCTGGCACCGGGGCACTCGGCGAGAGCGGCGGCCGAAGCCTCCTCGAAGGCAATTGCCTTCGCGCGGGAATTCTCCACTACGTACTCGATCTCTTCGCCCTTGGCGCGCCAGTTGATCGGGGTGATGATTACGCCAGCAAATTGGCAGGCCCAATGCAGGGTCGCCGCTTCCCAGCGATTCTGCAATACCGTGACGAGATGGTCGCCGGGCTTGAAGCCAAGCTCGTTCAGTCCCGAAATGACGGCGGAAATGGTGCGATACCATGCCTCGTAGGTGAGCCTCAGCCCGCCGTCGACGATGGCGAGCGCGTTGGGGTCGCGTGAGGCGCTCGCGATGAAGCTGGTGCCAAGATCAAACATGGGAAACGCCCTCCCGCAATTTGGCGGCCACTTCCAGCGCGGCGGCGATGATTGGGGCATAACCGGTGCACCGGCAGAGATGGCCTCCGACCACCTCGCGCAGTTCGGGCTCGGAGGCATCGGGCCGGAGCCGGAGGAAAGCATCGATCGACATGAGGATTCCGGCGGTGCAGAAGCCGCATTGCAACGCGTGATGGCGCCGGAAGGCCGCCTGCAGCACCGATAACCCTTCTGGCGAGGGTGCTAGGCCTTCGACGGTGCGTATATCGCAACCTTCCACCTGCACCGCCAATGTCAGGCAGGCCCGGGCAGGCAAGGAATCGATCACGACCGTGCAGGCGCCGCACACACCGTGCTCGCAGCCGACATGGGTTCCAGTAGCGCCGAGCAGCTGGCGGAGCGCATCGGTAAGCAGCATGCGCGGCTCCACCTCGCAGATCACGGGCCTGCCGTTGAGCGTGAACTGGACGGCATGACGCGAGCCGGCGTTCAGGCGCGGCACGATGCAGCCTCCATCAGCGC
>JAFAHH010001088.1 GCA_019237355.1 Acetobacteraceae bacterium
CGGCTCCGGGAGAAACTACTGGGCCAGAAAGCGGCGCCCGGCTTCAAGGGCCTGAAGAGCGGCACGGTCATCACCGAGGAGATCCTGGCCGAGCATTCGCGCGGCACCTGGCGCCATATCGGCGTGCAGGACGACGCGGTGATGGCCGAGATCGAGACGCTGAAGCGTGAGAACGATGCAGCACTCCATCGGCTGCAGGAGCAATTCGACGCCAAGGTGGAGAAGCTGCAGCGCGGCGATGAGCTACCGCCGGGTGTGATGAAGATGGTCAAGGTCTTCATTGCCGTGAAGCGCAAGCTGCAGCCCGGTGACAAGATGGCGGGCCGGCATGGGAATAAGGGCGTGGTCTCGCGCGTCGTGCCGATGGAAGACATGCCCTTCCTGCAGGATGGCACGCCCGTCGACATCGTGCTGAACCCGCTCGGCGTGCCGAGCCGCATGAATGTGGGCCAAATCCTGGAGACCCATCTGGGTTGGGCGTGTGCGGCGCTAGGCCGGGAAATCGGCGAGCTGGTGGAGACTTACCGCCGCAATACGGCGGCGAAGCAGCGGCTGCTCGAACGGCTTCGGGATCTCTACGGCGAGGATGTGTTCGCGCAGGAGATCGAACACCTGAGCGAGGACGAGTTGATCGAGCTTGGGAGCAAGCTGAAGCACGGTATTCCCGTTGCCTCGCCGGTGTTCGATGGCGCGCATATGTCAGATATCGAAGCCATGCTGAAGAAAGCGGGGCTCGATACGTCGGGGCAAGTGGAGCTGATCGACGGCCGCACCGGAGAGCCATTCGAACGGCGCGTGACGGTGGGCTACATCTACATGCTCAAGCTGCACCACCTCGTCGACGACAAGATTCACGCGCGGTCGATAGGCCCGTACAGCCTCGTCACCCAGCAGCCGCTCGGCGGTAAGGCACAATTCGGGGGGCAGCGGTTCGGCGAGATGGAGGTCTGGGCGCTCGAAGCCTACGGCGCCGCTTACACCCTGCAGGAGATGCTGACGGTGAAATCCGACGACGTCTCCGGCCGCACGAAGGTGTACGAGGCCATCGTGCGCGAGCAGGACACATTCGAAGCCGGTATCCCCGAGAGCTTCAACGTGTTGGTCAAGGAACTGAAATCGCTGGGCCTGAACGTCGATCTCGACAACAGCGCCGCTTGAATTGCGGATACGCCCCTCTCGGTTCGAGCCGGAGGGGTGCACCCCTCAACGCTGAGGTGAACCACGTATGAATGAACTGATGAAGATCCTGGGCCAGGTCGGCCAGGCAATGACCTTCGACCAGATCCGGATCCAAATTGCGAGTCCCGAGCAGATTAGAAGCTGGTCGTACGGCGAAATCAAAAAGCCCGAGACCATCAACTACCGCACCTTCAAGCCGGAGCGGGATGGGCTTTTCTGCGCCCGCATCTTCGGCCCGATCAAGGACTATGAGTGCCTGTGCGGCAAATATAAGCGGATGAAGTTCCGGGGGATCATCTGCGAGAAGTGCGGCGTAGAAGTCACGCTCGCCAAAGTGCGCCGCGAGCGCATGGGCCATATCGAGCTGGCGTCGCCGATTGCACATATCTGGTTCCTCAAGTCGCTGCCGAGCCGCATCGGCCTGATGTGCGACCTGACGCTCAAGGAGCTGGAAAAGGTTCTCTATTTCGAGAGCTACGTGGTTCTTGAGCCCGGCCTGACTGATCTCAAGCTGCATCAACTGCTTACCGAAGATCAGCTCATGGCGAAGCAGGATGAATTCGGCGAGGACGCGTTCCGCGCCGGCATTGGCGCTGAGGCAGTGAAGCAGATCCTGCAGGGGATCGACCTTGATGCCGAAAAGGTCAACCTCCGCGTTGAGCTCAAGGAGACCACGAGTGAGGCCAAGCGCAAGAAGCTGGTCAAGCGGCTCAAGCTCATAGAGGCCTTTGCCGAATCCGGCACCCGGCCCGACTGGATGATCCTGGACGTGATCCCGGTGATTCCGCCCGAATTGCGGCCGCTCGTGCCGCTCGATGGCGGGCGGTTCGCAACCAGTGACCTGAACGATTTGTATCGCCGGGTGATCAACCGCAATAACCGGCTGAAGCGCCTAATTGAGCTCCGTGCCCCGGACATCATCGTGCGCAATGAAAAGCGCATGCTGCAGGAGAGTGTGGATGCGCTGTTCGATAACGGACGGCGCGGCCGGGCGATCACCGGCGCCAATAAGCGGCCGCTGAAATCGCTTTCCGACATGCTCAAAGGCAAGCAGGGCCGGTTCCGCCAAAACCTGCTCGGCAAGCGTGTCGATTACTCGGGCCGCTCGGTGATCGTGGTTGGCCCCGAGCTGAAGCTGCATCAATGCGACCTGCCGAAGAAGATGGCGCTCGAGCTGTTCAAGCCGTTCATCTATGCGAAGCTCGAGAAATACGGCCACGCCACCACTATCAAAGCGGCGAAGCGGATGGTGGAGAAGGAGCGGCCCGAGGTTTGGGATATCCTCGAAGAGGTGATCCGCGAGCACCCGGTTATGCTGAACCGGGCGCCCACCTTGCACCGCTTGGGGATCCAGGCTTTCGAGCCGGTGCTGATAGAAGGCAAGGCGATCCAGCTTCATCCCCTGGTTTGCACCGCGTTCAACGCCGATTTCGACGGCGACCAGATGGCCGTGCACATCCCGCTCAGCCTCGAAGCGCAGCTCGAGGCGCGCGTGCTGATGATGTCGACCAACAACATCCTGAGCCCGGCCAACGGCAAGCCGATCATCGTGCCGAGCCAGGATATCGTACTGGGGTTGTATTACCTCTCGCTGGAGACGTCGGAATTCCGGGCCGTGGCCGACGGGGATGCCCCGGCGTACGGCACGATCGGTGAGATCGAGCATGCACTGCATGCCAAGGCCGTGACCTTGCACAGCAAGATCAAGGCGCGGCACGAAAGTATCGACATGAATGGCAACATCGTGCGGGAAACGGTGGTGACCACGCCCGGCCGCATGATGATCGCGCAGATCCTGCCGAAGCACCCGAGTGTGCCGTTCAGCCTCATCAACAAGCAGCTTACGAAGAAGAACATTTCGGACGTGATCGACGCCGTTTATCGTCATTGCGGCCAGAAGGAATGCGTGATCTTCGCCGATAAGCTGATGGGGCTGGGCTTCGGCCAGGCGTGCAAGGCCGGCATTTCCTTCGGTAAGGACGATCTGATCATCCCGGCGGAGAAACAGGAACTTATCAGCCGCACCCAAGCCGAGGTGAAGGAGTTCGAGCAGCAATATCAGGATGGGCTGATCACCGCGGGCGAACGCTACAACAAGGTGGTTGATGCCTGGTCGCGCTGCACCGACGAAGTCGCGGCGGCGATGATGAAGGAGATCAGCAAGCAAGAGATCGGCCAGTCGACCAACTCGGTGTGGATGATGAGCCACTCCGGCGCCCGCGGCAGCCCGGCACAGATGCGTCAGCTGGCAGGCATGCGCGGGCTGATGGCCAAGCCTTCGGGCGAGATCATCGAGCAGCCGATCATTGCGAACTTCAAAGAGGGCCTCTCGGTTCTGGAGTATTTCAACTCCACCCATGGCGCGCGTAAGGGGTTGGCGGATACGGCGCTGAAGACGGCGAACTCGGGCTATCTGACGCGCCGGCTGGTCGACGTCGCGCAGGACTGCATCATCGTCGAGGATGATTGCGGCACTGAACGCGGCCTGACCGTGCGTGCGGTAATGGATGGCGGCGAAATCGTCTCCAGCCTCGGCGAGCGGGTGCTGGGCCGAACGGCTGCGGAGGATGTGCTCGATCCGCTCACGAACGAGCTGATCGTGCCGCGGAACTCGCTGATCGAGGAGAGCGAGGCCGAGCAGATCGAAAAGGCGGGGGTCGAATCCGTGCGCATCCGCTCGGTGCTCACCTGCGAGAGCCGGACCGGGGTTTGCGCCCATTGCTACGGGCGCGACCTGGCGCGCGGCACGCCGGTGAATATCGGCGAGGCGGTGGGCGTGATTGCCGCGCAATCGATCGGCGAGCCGGGCACCCAGCTCACCATGCGCACCTTCCATATCGGCGGGGCGGCGCAGCGCGGCGCGGAACAATCGAGCATCGAGGCAAGCCACGAAGGAGCGGTCTCGATCAGAAACCGCAACGTGGTCATGAACAGCCAGGGAGCGCCGGTGGTGATGTCGCGTAACTGCGAGATCGTGCTGGTGGACGATAAGCGGCGTGAGCGCGCCCGGTTCCGTGTGCCTTACGGGGCGCGGCTGCTGGTCGATGAGGGCCAGCAGGTGGCGCGCGCTCAGAAGCTTGCCGAGTGGGACCCCTACACGCTCCCGATCATTACGGAACGTGCTGGCCAGGTGGAGTATCTCGACCTGATCGAGGGCGTGACCTTGGTGGAGCGGATGGACGAGGTCACCGGGCTCACCTCGAAGGTTGTTGTTGACTACAAGCAGGGGAGCAAGAGTGTCGACCTGCGGCCACGGCTTCAGCTCAAGGATGAGCACGGCGATGTCGTGCGCCTGCCGAATGGAACCGATGCCCGGTACTTCCTGGCGCCCGATTCGATCTTATCGGTTGAAAATGGCGCGGTCGTTGCCGCAGGCGACGTGCTTGCGCGGATCCCGCGTGAGGGCAGCAAGACCCGCGACATCACCGGTGGTCTGCCCCGTGTGGCCGAGCTGTTCGAGGCAAGGCGTCCCAAGGATCATGCCGTGATCGCGGAGATCGACGGCCGGGTGGAGTTCGGGAAGGATTACAAGGCCAAGCGGCGGATCATCGTGAAGAACGATGAGACGGGCGAGGACTCCGAGTATCTCATCCCGAAGGGCAAGCACATCTCGGTGCAGGAAGGTGACTTCGTGCGCCGGGGCGACCCGCTGGTCGATGGGCCGCGCGTGCCGCACGACATCCTCAAAGTGCTGGGCGTTGAAGCGCTGTCGGACTACCTGGTGAACGAGATCCAGGACGTGTACCGGCTGCAGGGCGTGAAGATCAACGACAAGCACATCGAGGTGATCGTTCGGCAGATGCTGCAGAAGATGGAGATCCTCGATCCGGGCGATACGACCTTCCTGATCGGCGAGCAGGTCGACCGGATGGAGTTCGAGGAGCTCAACGCCAAGCTCGGACCCGATGAGCAGCCAGCACAAGCGATGCCCGTGCTGCAGGGGATCACCAAGGCGAGTCTGCAGACGCACAGCTTCATCAGCGCGGCCTCGTTCCAGGAGACGACGCGCGTGCTCACTGAAGCGGCGACGGCGGGCAAGACCGATCATCTGACTGGGCTGAAGGAGAACGTCATTGTCGGGCGCCTGATCCCGGCCGGGACGGGGAGCGTGATGAACCGGCTGCGGGCGATTGCGGCCGGGCGCGACCAGCGGTTGCGGGCGCAAACCGCGGCACAGATCGAGGGCACCAAGGCGGCGGAGTAGCCTTGCTGCGCTTCGATAAGAAACGGGACCGGACCTTTACGGCGACGCTACGTAAGACTATTTAGACTTAGCACTAAATTGCGAGACGGGAGCGTCTAATGCGAGAGGACTATTCGAAGTTCGGGGTGCGGCTGAATGCCAATCGAAGGAAGCAATCGATGCATATCCCGCTCACCGAGGTGGAGGCGGACCTCGGCCGGAAGTTGAACGAGCATGAGCGCCGGCCGGGGCCATTCTGGCAGAACGGGTGGCATTACATCGGCGGAGAGGCGAAAGCCGGGATCAAAACTCCGCAACCTGATATCGAGCTCGTGCGAGAGCGAATGAAAAGACTGAGGAAGCCACAATGAGCGAAGACGAGGAGATCGAAATTGTCCCCGGCACCGGCAATGTCTTTCGTGACCTTAACCTCCGCAACCCTGATGTTGAGCAGCTCAGGGCGATTCTAGGGGCGCGTATCATCCGCGTGCTGGATGAGAAGGGCTTGACAGCGCGTCAGGCGCAAGAACTTACCGGCGTCGCCGCGGCAGACTTCTCCCGCATCCGGCGCGCTAGATTGGACCGATTCACCATCGATCGGCTTTTGGCAATCCTCGATCGCCTGGGCCAGCAGGTGGACATTTCGGTCACCGTGCATCCGCGCGCAGAGGAAGTGCCGGAGGGCACCGTCCCTCTCCAGGGCTGAGGAATTGGCTTCATCAGCCTGGGAGTTGCACGACGACGCCGGTTGTCCACAGGGCTCACCACGCCCAGCTCACGGGACTTTGAAAACTCCAAGCCCAACCGCAACCGCTAGTTCATGCCTAACAAATTCAGCAATCATCCCGTGCGGCTGGATGGCGCCAAGGTAGCCGCAACAGCCGAAACAGGTTCGGTTCCTATATCCGCGGTCAGCTCAACGGCTTGACTCTCCTCTACCCCGACCATAAGTTCCGCGCCCTCAGGCCGTCTCCCGGGTAGGTTTACCGGGTTGGCCGTTGTTTCGCAGGCGCCACGCATGCGGCGCCGCCCCGGAATCCCCGGAAGGCTCAGGCCGCGTGCAGGTCGAACCCCCGCGCATTGGGATGTCGATGCTGCGGGTCCGCCCCTTGCGGCAACGCGCCCGGCCGGGAGGTGCGAGCGAGGTATTTACAAGAGGGTCCATGCCGACCATCAACCAGTTGATCGCCAAGGGACGCGAGCCCCGGGGCAGCCGTAATAAGGTACCGGCGCTGCAGGGCTGCCCGCAAAAGCGCGGCGTGTGCACGCGCGTCTATACGACGACGCCGAAAAAGCCGAACTCCGCCTTGCGGAAAGTGGCGCGCGTACGGCTCAC
>JAFAHH010000030.1 GCA_019237355.1 Acetobacteraceae bacterium
GCGCGAGATCGACGATAACCGTCTGATCCCCCTTGGTGAGCAGACGGGTGAGACCGGGAACATCGATTGTGGGGACCCCGGCTGGCCTCGTCGCGTAATCCGGCACGAGACGAGGCGGCGGTTCGCGCGTGCGCGCCTCCTCGAGCCCGCCTTCCACGACGAAGACATCACGGCATCCCATCTGGCGCAACCACGCTCCGGTCATGCGCGCCCGCACGCCTGTGTCGTCCAGCAGGACGATGCGGGAATTGCGCACTGCGACGAAGTCATCGCCTCCATAAAGAAGGTCGCCGCCGGGCGCATTCCGGCTTCCGGCGCGATGGCCGGCCCGGAACTCGGCCGGGTTCCTTACGTCGAGTACGTAGCAGGTGCGGTTGGAGTCTTCCTCGAAACGAACCAGATCCAAGGCACCAATGACCCCGACGCCACAGCTTTCCGCGAAGGATTGCGCGCGGCTGAGCGCCAGCGCCGCTGTTTTCGGCGGTTCGTTCTCATATCGCTCGGTCCGGTGATGCTCGCAGCGGTATCCGGCCAGCTCCCACCCCATGATGCCCTGAGACAGGGCCATGACCCGATTCGGCACGCCAGCCCGGCGCAGGCTCTCGGCGCCTAATATACCTCGCGTCCGCCCGGCTGAGAGGATCACCAGGGTGGTCTTTGGATCAGGGGCGAGATCGCCGGTGCGATAGGCCAATTCGCCCAGCGGTACGTTGACAGCGGTGGGAAGCGTGGCGCGCGTGAAGTCCTCATAGGGGCGGCTGTCGAGAACCAGCACGCCCCGTCGCGCATCGAGCCAGAATTTCAGCTCTTCGGCGCTTACGGCTTGTGTCCCGTAATGGTGCTCAATCCACCCGGCGAAGGCCTTAGCCAATACGTGGATACCGGAAAAGAGTTTGTAGCCGGCCGCTTCCCAAGCCTTGGTGCCGCCCGCCAACATGTAAACATCGGGGCAGCCCACCGTTTCGAGATATGCCGCCAGGTCATGAGCCAGCCCGCGCCCATCATCCAGGGTAACAATCCGCGTGGAGGGCCGTGGCAGGAGCATGCTCGCGCGCAATTCTCGCCGCGATAAAGGGCAGCATACAGCCCAGAAGAGACGGCCGGTGGCGAACTCCCCTTCTTCGCGCGCGTCAAGGATGGCGAGCTCATGCCCATCCATAGTCCAGGCGCGCAGGGTGACTGGGTCGATGGGTTGCATGCGTTTAGCCCCGCCAGTTTCCGGGGATTTTGTTGCATTTAGGTAAAGCGTGAGCGGCCGCCGGGTTTATCTTCCGAAAACCGTATCAAGCCAGCCGATTCGGTTCGAGTAAGGAAGGCACGTTTTGCCGAGTGGAGCTGTGCGCCAGGCAGACCAGGACAATATAGAAATGGAACTAGACACGCCCCTCAAGGTCACCCGGCGATTTCTCTTAGCAGCACGGAAAATTCCCATGATCACAAACCCCGGCATTCAGCCGCGTTCGCTCCCGAGCAGTAGTAAGTCAGCCGCCGAATCGTGCGTCACCAAATCTTGGGGCGGCTCCTAGGTTCACGCTCTCGTGAAGTCTGGAATGCACATCTTCGACCGCACGGCGGTGCGCCAGCACCGGGACCGGGCCGCCCGGAAACTGCCCCAAGTCGCTGACCTACTCCGGGAACTGGCTGAGCGTTTGATCGAGCGGCTCGACGATACGACCCGGCGGTTTTGCGCCGGGCTCGATTTAGGGGGGCGCGGTGCCGTCGCCCCGCTTCTACGTGCGCGAGGCATCGACGTGATCGCCTGCGACCTCTCTCGGAGTCTGGCTGCGCTCAGCGGCGGATTGATCGTGGTTGCTGATGAGGAGTGGCTGCCATTTGCACCCGCAAGCTTCGATATCGTCGTTGCAAGCCTATCCTTGCACTGGGTGAATGATTTGCCGGGAGCGCTGATCCAGATAAGGCGCGCATTGCGGCCGGGCGGGCTGTTTCTGGCGAGCATGCCGGCCCTAGGCACACTGGGCGAGCTGCGGGAGGCGCTGACCGAAGCCGAATCCGGATTAACCGGCGGGGCTGGACCGCGTGTCTCGCCCTTTCCCGACCTAAGCGATTGTGCTGCACTGCTGCAGCGGGCTGGCTTTGCCATGCCGGTCGCCGATGTGGAGGATATTCGCCTGCGTTACGCGGACCCGATGGCGCTGCTCCGGGAGCTCCGCGCAGCGGGTGAGGCCAATGCCCTGCGGATGCGGCCCCGGCCCACACCCCCGCGCGCCCTATTTCCCGCGGCGCTAGCCCAGATGGCAGAGGACGATGGCCGGGCCGGAGTGACTTTGAAGCTCGCGGTATTAACTGGCTGGGCGCCGGAGGCGGCGTGATCATGCCAAATTTGCCCGCCAGATCGCCGAGAAAAGGCCATGATCTAGTCGCATTTTGCGGTACTCGGTCCGAGCAGTGGCGTAATCAGCATCGATCTTGTTTCGGCGAAAGGACATTCGTAATGAATCGTGTTATGTCGGCCGCCCTCGTCTTCGCTGCCCTGGCGCTCATACCCCTTGCCGCGTGTACGGTGAACACCGCGCCTCCGGCGGTGGCCACGCCCGCCCCGGCCGCTCCCGTCGCGGTCCAGCCGACCTCGCCCAATCCGCCGTCCGTGGTCGTCCAGCCCCGGTCGTACTAACCGGGTTTCCGAGCAGATCGTGGCTGACCATCGTAGGCCGGCAGGCGATCTGCTCGATCAGTGAGCGCCAGGACAAGAGTGTCTGGGCTTTATTAGCCTTTATTTAACAGGCCGGTGATTACTTTTTCTCGGACATACGAGCGATAATGCGCTTTCCCGGGATACAGCGGGCAGGGTAAATCTATCGGGAAACGCTTGAGCGCTCTCGTCCTAGAGTGTTTTTTCGCCTGCGGCACGGGCAAGAAGCGAGGATATGAACAGCATCCGCAAGTCGCTCGTATTCTCTATGGGCGAGAAATATGGCGTCTATGGCATCAATCTAATCGGTACTGTCGTGCTCTCGCGGCTTTTGGCGCCGCACGACTTCGGCGTCTTCATGGTTGGCGCCTCCATGTCGACTTTGATCGATAGCTTGCGCGATTTTGGGGTCGGCAGCTATCTGGTCCAGGAGCCTGAAATAACCAAGCAGAAGGTGCGCTCGGCGTTTACGATCGCGATGGCGCTATCCTTGCTCTGTGCGGCAGGCCTGCTGGCATCGGCCGGGCCAATTGCGGATTTCTACAATGAGCCGGGGCTGGCGCGGATTATGCCTTTTTTCGCCGCCAATTTTCTGCTGCTGCCTTTCTCAACCCCTGCAATGAACTTGCTACGGCGCGAGCTGGCATTTGATGCGTTGGCTGCAATCAACCTGGTGGCCGCGGCGGCGAACGTGGCCATCGTTGCGGCGCTCGCTGAGCTTGGATTCGGATATATGAGCTTCGCATGGGCAGCGTTCCTGAGCAACCTGGTTCGCACGGCTGCCGCTTTGTTTTACCGTCCCACATTTTGGGCGTTCGCACCGGCCATTGTCGAATGGCGGACCGTTGCTTCTTTCGGCGGATACTCGAGCCTGACCTCCCTGCTCAATATTTTTTATAGCTCCTTGCCACAGCTTATTCTCGGTCGTGTGCTCGGGTTTGGCGCCGTAGGTTTGTATGATCGCGCCAACAAGCTTTGCGAGCTCCCCGACCGTTTCATCGGGGCTGCATTGCAGCCGGTGATACTTCCCGCGTTGGCAGAGCGCGTCAGGAACCGCGGCGACCTAAAGGGACCCTACCTGCGTGCGATCACCTACATGACGGCCGTGCAATGGCCGATTCTGGTTTGCCTGGCGTTGTTGGCTGATCCCGTGGTACGGATACTGCTCGGACAGCAATGGGCCGAAGTTATCCCGATCCTTAGAATTATCGCACTCGCTTCCTTATGGATGTTCGCAGCCTTCTTGAGCTACCCGGCATTGGTCGCAGTCGGGCGGGTCCGGGACACATTTGTGTCGAGCATCATCGCGCTGCCGCCATGCATACTCCTAACCTTTGCTGCCAGCTTCTACGGGCTGGAAGCGGCTGCCGCGACCCAATTCATCAATCTCCCGCTGGCGGTCTATATCGCGCTTCGATTTATCCGGCGGCACATTCCTTTCACATGGGGCGAGATGTTACAGGCAGTAAGAAAAAGCGCGGTTGTGGCTCTGTGCACTGCCCTGGGTCCAATCGCCATGATCGCGATGGCGGGATTCCATTTCGATCTGTCGATCCCAGCAATGGCGCTGGCGCTCACCGGAAGCGCCATTGGATGGTTAGCCGGCCTTGTGATTACCGATCATCCGATATTGCTGGAGTTACGCAACACCGCGCTGTTTCTCCGGCATCACGTCATTGCCCGGATCTACACTTAGTCGAGTGCACGAAAGGGGGACCACCGGCTAAGGCCCAGGACATAACCGTCCAGTCTAGCCGGAGCGAGCAGATCCGCGTTCGAAGCATGGGACCACGAACTCGCAGACTTGCAAGCAACTTCAGTCTAGCGCGATCTAGGGCCTGTTGAGATTGGGGATTGAACTAAACCGCTCCGCGGTAGAAGCAACGATCTCCTGAGCCAGCTTGGAGGCCTTCCGATCTGTTCCGTCAACAGATCGCGCCGCCGCTCGGCGTCCTCAACCGCCTGGACATAATCCTGAAACACAATCTGCTGCGCCGGATGCTCCAAGCGCTGCCCAGCCAGCCAAGTCCGGTGCGCGCGCGACCAGCTCTTGCGCCCGTCATAGCGGCGGCCGTGCCGCAACAGAAACCCTTGCAGCTGCTGGCGCGCGCGGCGAACCCCCTGTACCGCCGCCGTACGGGCACGGACTAAATCGCGCATCGCTTCATGCGCGGGATCGGGAACCCACACCGCGGTCAATTCACCCGCCCGGTGCAGCTGCGCCAGGCTCACCGCACCCTCCGCTGGCTATTCCAACGGCTACGCCGCTGGAACCTTGAGCCAGCTCCGCCCGGCGATCGGTCTTCACCCGGTCGCCGCA
>JAFAHH010000270.1 GCA_019237355.1 Acetobacteraceae bacterium
GCCCACTGCCCGGCAACGGCATGGTGAGCCTCGTCGATAATGATCAGATCGAATTCGCGAAGCCGGTCCAGCCGGCGCGCCAGCGTTTGAATGCTGCCGACCTGCACAACATCATTGGTTGCCGGGAAGCCCGGTGCGATAATTCCATGCTGCACGCCTGCGGCAGTTAGCTTGGCGCTGGCCTGCCGGATCAGCTCGATACGATGAGCAACGACCAGCGTGCGTGTGCCGCGGGCACTCGCCAGCATCGTTGCATGCGCAAAGATGATTGTCTTCCCGCCGCCGGTCGGCAAGACCAACAAAGGTGCCCGGGCGCCGCTCTGATATGCGGCCCGGATATTGTCGATGGCGCCCTCTTGGTAGGGACGTAGCACAATGGACAAGGGAGAATTCCTCCATTGCCCAGCACGGCTTGAAAACAGTAGCTGCCCCGTGCCAAATGCAGGATATCGCCGCCTGCAAGACACGAGCCGCTCCAGTGCCAAGCCGCACTGGGGCGCTTCGTTTAAGCAGCGATGTTTGAGACGTTGTGGCCCGCGGCCTCAGCCGCGCGATGGGGAAAAGTGCGGCCGGCAAGCCAGGCATCCACGCCCTTGCGGGGATATCGGATAGGCCCGCGCTTTAGGCCGCCCAGGCGGATATACGGCGGCCCGCAACCATCTTGGCGCCATCGCAAAAGTGTGCGCTCATCGACGCCGAGCAGCTCGCATAATTGCTCCGTCAGCAAAAGGTCGTTGGTCACGTTCAGTGTCCCTCATTATCGGGACACGTCAGTTATCGGCGCTCCATTCTGAATAGAACCAAGGGCTGTTCAGAACGCGCACTATCCTACTGGGAAACCTCGATCCCGCTGGATACGCAGCAGCTCCTTCACTCGCCGCTTAGCCTCTTCGAGGTCACTGGTTGGTTCCTGCGCGTCTCGGAGTTGCTGGTAAAACTCTCGGAATACATCGCTGGCTTTGCCCTTGCTGTTCAGGTTGTTGCGCCAATCCTGAACGCGCTTGGGCGATACGGTCTCTCCATCGGGTGTGGTCAACCCGAGCGTCTTCATTTCGCGAGCTACGAATTTGCACGCCTCGCGCACCGGCATCGCATTGCCTGTAATCAGAATATCCGCCCCAACCACCACCACCGCCTTCAGTAAGTCCAGGCCCCAATTCCCGGCCGCGCTGCTCACCTTGCAGCCGAAGATCAGTTTCGGGCGTCCGCCATGCGAAAGTTCATTGGCTGCGAGCAAGAGCGCCTCGAGTGGCGCAGCCAGTCCGGTCGCGTTCACATCCGGGTCTTCGATCAGAAACTGCACCACGGCGTTGAGGGCATAAGCAGTGCGCCCCAGCCGGTTCGATTGATCCTGCTCTTGCTTAAATCCTGAGGTTGCGACCGCAAGCTCAGCGAGCATGCGCTCATAGCGCATGCTGAATGGGCGGCGTGCCAAATCGATTTACGCAGCTTCGGGCCGCGGAGTGGGGGGCAGCGCCTTGTGCACCCCGACTTGGCTGATCGAAAATCCCTCGGCAGCTATCCGGTCAGCGATGGCGCGTAGCGAGAGGCTCGCGGTCCTCAGCTCGATCATGCGCTGGATCGCGGCTTGCTGCTCGGGATCCTCGATCAGCGTGCCATCCTCATCGACACGCCATCCGAACGGCGCGGGCATTACTAACTGACGCCCAGTGCGTCTAGGACCGCTTCCGGATGGCGGTCGATAACGCGCAGTAATACCCGCGCAGCCTTTTCGGGCTTGCGCCGATGCTGCTCCCAATCACGCACTGCGGCCGCAGTGAACCCGAACCGCAGCGCAAAGGCGGCCTGGGTTAGATGCATGCGCTCACGGATCGCTCGCACATCCACCTCATCGGGAACGTGCACGATAAAGCCCTCAGTGTTCTGGCCGCGCGCATACGCGCGGGCCTTACGAACGCTGCGAAGGATACGGCTACCGGCGCTGGGGTTGGAGACGGATTTCAGCATGGCGGCCACATACGGCGCTGCCGTGCGAGTCGGCAACGGCAATGCCGGGCGTATGAATGTGGCCCTTTACCATTCCGCAATCAGGAAATCCTAAGAGAGAGAGGCAGCTCTATCGCCTCACCGCGGAGGGCGTCCGGGCGAAGGCTGCGCTGCACGGCGAGGAGGTGCGGCAATGACACAGCGCCCACCATGCCGCTTCCGTCGCCATGACCTGAAGGGTGGGGCCTGCATTATCGAAATTCTGCGGGGATCGAGGATTATCGGGGTGATACGGCGCGGCGGCTTCGGTAAGCCGTTCGGCTTCGCGAAGCCTGAGGTGTTCCGGTCCCTTTCGGCCACGATCGATGATGATCTTGGCCAGTGCCTCAAGCGCGCACGGAGGCATTGATGCGGCACGACAAAGACGCGGCACTGTTCGCGGCCATCAAAGAGTTCTGGGTCAATGACTGCTCCGCAAGCACATGCATGTTGCAAGGCGGCAGCGAAGAGTAGGTCCGGTGATCATTGATGCAATTGACAAGCCGCATCTTTGCATTCAACGCAAGAAGCTTTGTGCTGATCACATCATCGACCAAGCCATGGATGTCTCCACCGTTGGAGGGTAAGCCGAATAGGCTTCGGAGATTTGTTTGGCTTAGAGTAACCAAGTTTGCCTCCTGTTAGGGGCATGATTGAAAGATAACTCCCGCTATAGTTCTTTTGTGGAACAGATTCAAATTGCTGTAGGGTGTGGGACCGGCTTGCGGGGTTGCAGTCAATGCCGATCTGGTCTGGGCTGCCTCAATGCTGGAACAGGAAGACATCAGGCCACCATGGTCCCCCGAACGGGACGCCGAGCTGCGGCACTTGCGGGATGCGCGCTGGTCCTGGTGCCGCATTGCTGCTGAGCTGGGTGTGGGCGAGGGCGAAACCCGGACCCACGCGGCCGGGCTGGGCTTGGATACCGGCAGGCTATGCTGGACCGGCAAGCGGCCGAATGGACGGTATCGCCAAGCAGTCATCCGGGCGCAGCGCGATAGCAAGCAGCAGAAGCAGAATGGCAAGAGCGCCTTCGATTAGTGGACGAAGAGCAATCGGCCCAGCACACCGATGGTCAGGATGATGTTGGTTCCAATCATCCAGGTTAATGTATTGATCCGGCCATTGGTGCGTTCGTTGTCTTGCCTTGCCTCGTGCCTGGCTTCAGCAATCTCAGTGCGCACATTGGCAATGTCCTGCTTCAGATCGCTCCGCACGCTCGCGATGTCTTGCCGGATATCGGCGAACCGGTCGCGCTGTGACCTTGTTCACAGACCCCGGGCGAGATGATCGATCATCTTCTCAACTGCGCTCATCTGCGGAGCGACCTTAACGTTGAACCTTAAGCCAGTGTAGCCCCACCAATCCCAGCAATGCTCGGGGTTTCCGAGAAGATCCGTTGCCGCCTGCGGGTAGAGCACCAGGATGTGGTTGGTATCGGCCCAGCGGTTGTAGCCGGTATCGGTATAATACTGGTCACGGATATCCTGGAATGTCTGCTTGCAGCCGTGAAACGCGACATGGATGCGGCAGGTCTCGCCATGGTCGCAGGACGGCGGCACGTATAAGAAACCGTTATCCCCCATGCCGGAATCGCCGAATGGTTTCTGTTCGAAACTTACGAGGCGGCCAGCCGGAGCGCCGGCCGGAGCGTTTAGCGGGCCGTAGATCTGCGTCAGGATGGCGCCGGCCTGGTCGTAGGGTGCGCCGTCGACGGTGCAGTGGTTGATGTACGGGCTGGCGTTTACGCCACAATCGTTGCCCCAGGACGGCGCAATAAAGGCATGGCCGGCCGGCACGTTATGGACATATTGGATGTTGCTGTCTGGCACGCCGACCGCCTTGTAGTAATTGTAGGTCTCCTCGACCACGGCCGGGGCGATTACTGTGTCTTTTGTACCGCTAAAGATGTAGACACGACTGCGCCGCAGGTCTTTGGTGCTATCGATGTCTTTTCGAGCGGCGAATTCCTTGGCTGACGCCGCGGAGGCGCTCCCGATCGGCCTCGGCAGACCCCGCGTGCAAGTCTCGATGCCACCCAAGTTGACATAGGCGCAGTTGTACGGGCCACCCGCGACGACACCCGCCCCCATGATGTCGGCCGAATATGCGGTGTGGAACTGAACCGCCATGAAGGCGCCCGAAGATAAGCCGGACACTGAGGTCTGGCTTCGGTCCACATTGAATGTGGGCAACGGGTCCGCAGCTACGGCCCCGCCAAACAGGACTGCCGCAGATGCCGCGGCAATGGTGGTGTAACTGACTCGGAACATTCTCAATGCCTCATGCAATTCGATTCAAATTGCGCTAACAATGGTCAATACGCCAGAAAAAAACGACATGACTCGCGTATCAATAATTAGAACACCAACCCGGGAAGAGCTGCTCAGCGGGTAGACTGTAACCAAAGATAGCACGCAGCGTTTGAGTAAAGCCTGCAGTTATCTTCCTATAGGCGTCTGACCCTTTTCCCAAAAATTGGCCCGCGCCGGTCTAGCGGGCCTTTTTTGCTTGGCGCATTAGCCAAACACACGCGCCCTCCCCCGCGCTGGATGCTTACCGCGAAACCCTTGTAATCTGCTGCCTGCGTGCCAAAGCATCGCGGCATGTCAGAACACGAGAACTCCAAGCCTAAGCGTTGGAACAAAACCCCGCCGCCAGGGCCGCGCTCCCATCCCGAGCGTTGGCGGCATCTCGATCCGGACTCCGAGCTCTCCCGCGAACTACGGGCAATCGAACGAGAGCTGGCTCAGCAACTCGGCGGTAAGCCGAATACGCTTCATCGTTTCATCATCGAAAAG
>JAFAHH010000282.1 GCA_019237355.1 Acetobacteraceae bacterium
TTCTCCTTCGCAAGATTTGCCAAGTGATCGAGCAAATCGAGCTGCACCACGCTCGCGGGTGGCTCCTTGAAGCGGGCTTCGGATGGGCGCGGGATCACTCCAGCTGCTTGCCTTGGTCGGTGCGCTCCTCAGGGATGGCGGGCACACGGGATTTGCGAGGCATCTGAAATCACCAGGGCGGGTTCCTGATGAGGCAGCCTGGCGGGTGATTGCCATTCGCGCGCGGCGGGGCTCATCATTCATCCAGAGACGTTGGCCGACCTCCCGAATGGAGCAAGAACGCTATTGCTTGTTGAGGTCACACCGGCTGGCTTGGCATTCCTCCGGGTCCGCCCGAGGTCGCGGCATCCGCATAGAAAATGATTAACGGGCTGGCTTACGCGCGTTTTGCGCAGTCCATCTCACCATTCGGCGTGAATGGGCGCCGGTAGGGCCGAACCACCCGGCGCTTGCCGGGCCGGATCCGTCTCATCCGCATTCAATCATGCTGAACTATCCGACGCCGGCAAATGCGGGTGGTTACCGTCCGCACCGTCCGCATCGTCCGCCGCCGGACTCATCAGAGGGGTTAGGCGCTGCAGCCCCGCGGACGCTTGCTGAGATGCGGACGGTAGCGATGGGGGCCCGCTTCCGATCGTCCGCGCTAACGCCTTGAAATCCGACAGCGAGACCGCTGCGGACGGTGCGGACGCAAATTTCCCAAGCTAATCTGAGACCGAAAAAGTGAGCTCGACCGTCGTCTCGATCAGTGTGGAGTGCATTCAGCAATGTTGGACGAGATTCGCAGCCAGCGCGAGGCAACCTTGTCGGCCGACTGCACCGAACCTGACCGTCGGAGATCGATAAAATCTAGACTAGATGCGGAATAGAAATGAACAGGGCCAATCTGCTCCGCGCCTGTGGGCGAAGGGCGCGTGGTCGGCAAGGCCGGCGCCGCCTTCGCCTCTACTGCGACCCAGCATGGCGGGCAAGAGATGATGCTATTTTCAATCATAACCGGCCTGTTGCACATGGAGCTGGTGGTCGTGGGGCTCCGTACTCGTTCCAGGGCCAGATGCGCTTGGGTGAAATTACTGGCGGCTCACCGTACGGAGCTACGACTATTGCCGCGGGCGGCGGCTCACGTCAGGATACTAAGAACAAGCTAGCAGGCGCCCGCTTCCTCGAACGCCATGTAACCGAAGTGGCTGCCAACCTCGTAACATAGAATCCACCTTCCCGGAGCAGACAATGAGCTGGTTACCTGATGACGAACCCGAGTGCCCTGTTGCACCAGCCGGCGTGGAGTTGGTGATTGTACCGCGTGCCCACGATCTCGGCGGCTTTGAGGTGCGCCGCGCCTTGCCGGCCAAAGAGCGACAGATGGTCGGGCCTTTCATCTTCTTCGACCAGATGGGACCCGGCGAGTTTCTCGCCGGCCAGGGGCTTGATGTCCGGCCACACCCACATATCGGCTTGGCAACCGTTACGTATCTGTTCGAGGGCTCGATCCTGCACCGGGACAGCCTGGGCTCCCAGCAGCCCATCCTGCCGGGAGACGTGAACTGGATGACCGCGGGAAGCGGAATCGCGCACTCCGAGCGGACGGAGCCAGCGCTGCGCACCCACAACAATCGTCTGTTTGGAATCCAGTCCTGGGTCGCGCTGCCGAAGGCAATGGAAGAGATACCGGCTGATTTCGTGCATTATGATGCCCAGACGCTGCCGGTGATTGACGAGAGCGGGACGCGGCTGCGGCTGATTGCTGGCGAAGGCTGGGGAGCCTGCTCACCTGTCAGTACGTATTGGCCACTATTCTATGCTGACGCCTCGCTGGCACCCGGTGCAGACTTGCCTCTTCCGGAGCAGCACGAGGAGCGTGGCGCCTATGTCGTCCAGGGCTCCGTGGAAGTCGCTGGAACGCGGTTCGACGCAGGCCGGATGTTGTTGTTCCGAGCCGGTGATCGGATCGGCCTGAAGGCGGGGGGCGGCGGCGCCCGGCTGCTGGTATTGGGCGGCGCCATTATGGACGGACCGCGCTTCATATTCTGGAACTTCGTCTCTTCGTCGCGCGAACGGATCGAGCAGGCAAAGGCCGACTGGAAAGCGAGGCGTTTCGCGAAGATCCC
>JAFAHH010000533.1 GCA_019237355.1 Acetobacteraceae bacterium
CGGTGCTCCCTAGGGTCGACGGCGTTGCCGGCGGGCCGGACCGCCCCACCCCCCGGCAAGGGACGAGGAGACTGTCTCAGAACTCAGCGATATCTGCGCAGCAACGCTCGTAGGGGCCGACGCCCCTGTCGGCCCGGCGGCCCGCAGGCCGCCCACGGAGCGGCAGAGCGATAGGCGCAAGGGGTTAAGCCAACTTCGGACGCAAGAAGGCATGCCGGGTAGCGACTATTCCTCGGACGAGACGAGGCGCCCTGCGGGGCGCGGGCGGACAGGGGCGTCCGCCCCTACTGATGCGTGTGAATCCGCTTTGAGTTTTGAGACGGTCTCCAAGCCCCTGCG
The DNA here is from genome assembly GCA_019237355.1 of Acetobacteraceae bacterium. GTDB lineage: Bacteria > Pseudomonadota > Alphaproteobacteria > Acetobacterales > Acetobacteraceae > JAFAHH01. The sequence goes on from JAFAHH010000533.1 coordinate 340, forward strand.
CCACGTTTGGCCGGGCCAGGCCTCAGGCGCTTCAACGTTGTAGCAACGTAGGCCGGGGGCTTGTTAAGCATGTAGAGCCGACGGCCGAAGGAGCGTACGCTGTACGGACACCTTCTCAAGCCGGCGGAGCGCTTCGTGGGAGCTGGCGCTGGGAACGACCGGTGGGTACATGGGATGAGATCCCGAGGGCTTGTTTGGTCGACCCGCCGTATTGCTGCTTGACTGAGAGGCTACCCGGTTGGTAGCCGAGCTCGAATCGGTGTATGGACGCCAGCTTCCCAGAAGCAGCTCTCGAAAGGCCGCCAGCTCGTCTGGCCACTTCAAGGAGGCTTGCCGTGCCAGATGCCAGTCCAGAACAGTCACCAGTACGTTACGTCGCACTCGATATCCACCAGGAATACATCGTGGTGTTGGCGCTCAATGGCCGCAAGGAGGTGGTCATGCCGGCGCGGTCCGTCCGGATGGACCGGCTTCGAGCCTGGGCTCAAGCAGCGCTGTTGCCGACTGACCGAGTCGTCCTCGAAGCGACCGGGAACACCTGGGACATCTACGACCAGCTGGAGCCGCTGGTGAGGTCAGTCACGGTGGCCAATCCCAACGGGGTACAGCCCATCGCTGCCTCCAGAGTCAAAACGGATCGGCGAGATGCCCGGGTGCTTGCGGAACTGCTGCTGGTGGACATGATTCCAGAAGTCTGGGTACCACCACACCACGTGCGTGAGCTGCGGAGCCTGGTGGCTCATCGTCGGCGACAGGTACAAGAACGAACTCGACTTCGCAACCGGCTCCACGCGGTGCTGCTGCGGCATAATCTCGCCCCACCTGGCGGCGAGCTGTTCAGCCAGAAGCAGCGCTCGTGGTGGCTGAATCTGCCGCTCTCTGACATCGAGTGCCTGCGCGTACGTCAGGACCTCGAACAGCATGATTTCCTGTGCACGGCCATTGCGGCTACCGAGACGCAGTTGGGGCTGTTGAGCAACTCGGCGCCATGGGCAGATGCCGCACCTTTCCTGCTGCAATTGCCCGGGGTTGGGTTGCTGACAGCAATGGTGCTGCTCTCCGCCATTGGAGATATCACCCGCTTCCCCAACGCCGACAAGCTGGTCGGCTATGCCGGGCTCGGCGCGAGTGTGCATTCCTCAGGCAAAACACAGTACGGTGGCCCCATCACCAAGCGCGGTCGCAGAGAACTGCGGACCGCACTCGTCGAGGCCGCCTGGACAGCTATTGGCACGAACCCCTTTTGGGCCGCTGAATTCGCCAAGCTCGAGCATCGTATCGGCCGCAAAAAAGCCATCGTCGCCGTCGCTCGAAAGCTGCTGGTCGTCGTCTGGCACGTGCTGACCGACCATGCTGCCGACCGCCACGCCAGCCCCGAGAAGGTGGCCCGCAAGTTCTACCAGTGGGCCCACAAACTGACTCGTGTCGGCCGCCACGGCCTCACCAGCCCCGACTTTGTCGCCCGACAACTCACCCGAGTACGCCTGGGGACTGACCTGACCACCCTTCGCTACGGCCGTCGGACGGTACGGCTGCCGGCTGTTCTCCCCGGGACGCTGCGTGTTCCGCGGAAGAACAGCCGGGATAAATGACGCGGCTGCCCGAAAGAGGAAACGACTCATAGGATGCGTGGTGGAGATTTCATTCCTCGTCACTCCACTCTTCTCCGCAGGGTCAGCCGCGTCGTTGCCACTGTAGCAAAGGACGCTCTCCAACCGACCTCTTGACAAGTCGCACCCATCGGTGTCCCCTGGCGGGGGTGATGGGTGGTCTGGCGAACGGGAAGACAGCCGCGGGTGGATAGTGTGCGGGCGGCTCGTTAGCCTCTGGTCAACGAAATGGGCGCTAGATGGTTGGGACGTAGCGCCCCGCACCACCCCACCCGCAGGGGACAA
>JAFAHH010000295.1 GCA_019237355.1 Acetobacteraceae bacterium
CTAGAGCGGGATGGCTTTTCGCGTAACGTCATTCCGCTCTAGCAGGCTGGCGGAAAGGCGTTAAAGTCCGTCCGTTCGTAAAGCAACGAAAGAAAGCCAGGGGCTTTGCCCCTGGACCCCAGCAAAGGCAGAGCCTTTGCAATCCAATCACTTGGCGGATGGGATCTGGGGCCTTTCGGCCCCGTCATGCGAACAGCATGCTCTTCGCACGACGCATGACGGGTCCAGGGCAGAGCCCTAGCCTTCCTGTTTCAGCAGACTGCTAGAGCGCGATGGCTTGAGGCGGAATCGTCGGAAAGCCTGAATCGCGCTCTCAAAGCAAAAAATCCTAGAGCGGGATGACTTGACCTAAAGCCATCCCGCTCTAAGCCTCAGCTCCGGGGTGAGGCGGCCGGCTCCCCGTCAGATAGCCGTGCTCCGGAACTCCGGGCAGGTGGCCGAGGATGTCCTCCGCGGCAGCCAAAAGCTCCAGCGGCAGCCGATTGCCGGAGGCCGTCAGCGGCGGCGGGGCATCGCGCCAGTTGCGCCCCATCGCGCGCAGATGATCGCCCGCGCGGTTGGCATTGGAAAACGGATTGCCGAACGGGACTGGCTGTGCCGCTTCGAACAAAGCGTCAACCAAGCCAGCCATAACCATGGAAAGCTGGGTCGCACGGCGGGTGTGACCCGCCTGATGTAACGCAACCATGCGCCGCAGCAACGAACCGAAAACATTTCCGGTGCTGAGCAGCCAGCCGTCATAAGGACCGGTCGGCCGCAGCGACTCAATGTACTTTCCTTCAGCGCCCCGGACCAAGAGCACCTGACCCAGCCCTCCGGCTTGCGCCACCGTGTCCTCGCCGCTCGTATCCTTGAACATTGTAACCCGAGGATGCCTGGCCAGGTGACGCATCGCCTCCGGGCTGATTCGGCATCCCGTTATCTGCGGCAATTGATAGACGGCGATATTGCTCTGCGTATTGCCGATAATGGTCTCGTAGTGGTGCAAGATCGTGTCGTCGTTCGCGTCCGCGTCGATCGGTGGGCAGACGGCGATTCCGGCGTATTCGCCGGCCGGCCGTCCCTCTTCGGCCAGATTGCGTTCCAGAGCCTGTGCCCAGGCCACGACCTCGCCCGTCGTGGGGCGCAACGCTCCGAACAGAAGCCGGCAGTCCCCGAACACGTCCGCACGTCGCGTCAGCCGGACAATTTCCAGAAACTGGTCGAGGCCGATCTCCCACCCATCGCCCGTCGACCCGGCCAGCAGGAACTGCTTTACAGATGGCTGGATCGCCCGGATATGGGCGGCCATTCGGGCGCTATCGACGACGACATTGCCTCCACCCCCCTGATAGTGGGTCAGCAATGGCACCCAAATTGGGTCGGCGATCCGCGTGTTCTGAGATGCTAATGCCATGGTGCACTCCCCAAAACCTGTCTTACATCGCGGGAGGGCCGCGCCCCTCTATCAAGCTGGCCCGCTGCGGGCGTCTGCTAGAGCGCAATGGCTTGAGGCGGACTCGGGTTCCCACTTCGCAAGCCCGGGGTCCCATTTTGCGGGCAAAATGGGGGCCCGGATTGGGGTCCCGGTCTCGGAGAGCCTGAATCGTGCTCTTAAACCAAAGTTTCTAGAGCGGGATGGCTTTACCTAAGTCATCCCGCTCCACGTGGGGTTTCAACAATATCCGCCCAGCGCGATGGTGAAAAGCACAACCATCGCTTCCGCCTCGTGGCGATCTTCAAGCGGCGTGGTCGGGAGGAGGCTGTCAAGGCTGAGGCGCCTAAGGGCCGCAGTAATCTGTGTCACGATAACGGATAGTGTGACAGTGCCGAGTCTGTGGTTCGGTGCAGGATGTTGCGGCGAGCGGTTCGCTGCTCAGCGTGGGTCTGCAAAGACATGTTCGTCAGCGTGCAGGCAAATATTGTAGCGTCGGCTGCGCGCTGCGACGCCGCCTCTGCCAGCCGTTGGTTTGGTTTACGCGGATCCGAAGTGGCATCTAGCGACGAAAGCGAAAAGGCGCAAGGTAAGAGCCCAAGCAGGCATCACGAACCTATGATCATCGATGCTATGCGCCGGCTTCCCGTTGGGGATGTAGCAGCGTCCGATTCCGTGCTCGCTGTATGGGCTTATAGACGGCGTTGGTTATGTCATTCCTACGGATTGTAACGGCGCGCTTGAGTGCCAGTGCCGCAGGCAACACGCTGCTTGAGAATCGGCTGCAATGAGCCTTGCGCGCAGGCAAGAAATATAAGCACTGCTGCGACCAGCGTTGTCTAAAGACTAGAGCGCTCCCAGTCAGACTGGAAGCGCTCTAGCAGTGTACTGAAAAAGGCCAGGGCTCTGCCCTGGACCCGTCATGCGTCGTGCGAAGAGCACGCTCCTCGCGTGACGAGCATGCTGTTCGCATGACGGGGCCGAAAGGCCCCAGACCCCATCCACTAACTGATTGGATTGCAAAGGCTCTGCCTTTGCTGGGGTCCAGGGGCAAGGCCCCTGGCCTTCTTTCGTCCGACCGACTTCAACGTTTTCCCGCAGCCTTTTATGCCGAGCCAAATTTGGGCAACGGCAGAAATCACGTGACCGCTCTCAGGGAACCAGCCATCCGGCAATCAGGGCGGCAAGGCTGATAGTGGCGAGAATCTTGCGCCAGCGAGCACCTGCCGCCGTGACTCCAAAGGCGATGGCATGAGCTAAGGACGGCCAGAGCGGTAGGTAGTAGCGGAAGGAGGCCGCCGGCAGGCTGAAGCCAAGGTTCGCCGACGCGAACCACAGGTGGACCGGCAATACCAAGGCGAATGCAGCGTCGCCCGCCACGCCAATCGCGCCCCGCGGTTCATGTCTGAACGGCCAAGCAAGCTTACCGCCGCAAGCTGCACAAGCGACCATCGCCCAGAACAACAAAATCGCCAAGACGGCGCCCATCTGTGTAATCGGCCATTCTCCCGTATGCGAAATCACCCAAGTGTTGCCGAGGGTGAGCAGGAAAACCGGCAGGTAGGCCGCAAAACAGTCCATCTGGAGGACGTTTCCAAAATCCTCCGCCACCACCGGCACGAGCTTGCCATACCTCATGACGATCAAGAGATACGGGATGGAGCCGACCACGATGGCGAACCCGATACTGAGCAACACGGATAGCCGAAGTCGGGTCCTTAGAAGGAGGAAAATGCCTATCCACACTCCGACCGCGAGACCCGCGCTCAGCTTGGCCCAAAGGGCGAAGAGCAACCCAAGCCCTATTGCGGTAGGCCCTCGCCAGCAGCGCCGCTCTTCTTGAATAGCGCCCCAGTACGCGAGCGCTCCGCCCAGGAATGCGAGGGAGTCGTTCGAAACTTGGCCAGAGACGGAAATCAGCTTGGGGCAGAGCGCGACCAGTAGGCAAAATAGCACAAGTACCAGCCGATCCCGCCCGAACGGGCGCGTTCCCGCATTAAGAACCGCCATTACGCCAATTAACAGTAGGGCGGCGGACGCTAGACGCGGCGCCAAAATGGCCTGCGCCGGTGGGAGCGCCCGGTTCAGAACCAAGGCCATCAAGACGTAAAAGGGGGACGGATGGGTGAGATAGTTCGATCGGTGGTCCCATTGGCCTAGATCACGCCAATCCCAAAGAGAAAGTCTCCTCTGCTCCTCGAACCGCGGCAGCACGCGCCCAGTCTCCTGCAGATGAGCGGCATAGGAGATGTGCTCGAGCTCGTCGAAGACGCCCGGGAACTCGGTGAATTCGATGCTCGCAATGCAGGCAATTAAAGACAGGAGGCCGCAGACAATCGGAATTGCACGATGATCCATGTCTCTCCGAATTCAGTGGCTCAGCATTTATGATACAGGCCGCTGCGGCTAAGCTCCAGCGCCTTCCCCAGCCATGCCAACGGCAGTTTGTGGCTGCGATCAAATCACACTCTTCCTTCAGCATCCCGGCTTTGCCGAGCCTGCCGCCGCGCACTGCGCAATTCCTTGGGCGCATCCGATGGGGCGCCGCGTCCTCCTGAAGAAATCAACGGCCTGGCTTACCTTACCGCTTCCGGAACGTCATTGAGCTTTTTTTCGGCAAGCTCTTCGAGCAGATCGCCAACTGAGTAGGCACCGCGCTAGCCTGCCGAATGACCCCGATTTGGAAATCCCTACCGGCCTAGCGCCCTCGCCCCCGGCGATTCGGTTGCCAACGAACGAACCGCGCAACGCCTTCTTGCTTAACAGCCCTGCACGGCTCCCGGGCGGCCGGGCGAGACGGTTCTAGGTTGCCGGCTGGGAACGCGGTTGTCTTCTGATCTCCGAGCACGCATTGGGCTTGCGTGATGGCGTGCAGCGCGTCATCGTGTCATTTGCGATGCTACCGTGCTTCAAGCCTCGGAGACTCACCATGCGATACCTCGCTTTCAGCTTGGCGCTTACCGCCGCCATTACGTTCGGTGGTGGAACGGCCCTCGCAAACACCTGCGTAGCTGAGAACTTAACCTGCCCCACAACCATGCCCATCGACGGCTATTGCGAGTGTACATCCCACGGCACAACCAAGGGCGGTACGGTGGTCGCAAAACCCCCATCCCATAAACGGCAAAATGCGACCGCCGGGGGGTGCGGCGCGCACCCGGACGCACCAGGCTGCCGCTAACGAGTTCCCGGCCGAGACATCGAGGGGCGACGGACTTAGAGAGCCGCAAACAGGTCGGAAACTCGGAACCAAACGCGCCGTTTCATAATCATCAGAGCTTCGTGCGCCATGCCCTTCGACAGCACCGGCCAGTGGCCTCCCCGATCTCCGCCCCACGTTCCGTCTGGCCGGGGCGGGATCCGGAGCTTCGTTATTGCTTGGATGGTGGCGTGCTGCGCCGCTGGCGTGCTCGCGCTGTTACTTTAACAGCAGCAGTCTCAGCGCGCGTCGAGGCTTCTTACTGCTCGCAGATCGGACCGCGCGTTTCCACGTGAGTGGAGGCCGCGCTAGGATTGGCGGCCAACATCGATCCGGCTTACCATGAAGACGGCGCAGCGAGTTATCCGGAGATGCCGGCAATGCCTGTCGTCCGCATCATTTACCTCACCTTCCGCCGGGGCCAGGCCGAACTGGCGGAACGAAACTGGAAGCGCGAATCGATCGATTGAATGGCCGAGCCGGCCGCGGCAGCCGAGACCAAATGGATCGGGCGCTCGGTTGAGCGCACCGAAGATGCGGCCTTGCTGACCGGCCGCGGCCGATTTGTCGATGATCTCGGCGTCAAGCCCGGCACTTTGCATGCCGCAATCTTACGCTCGCCCTACGCACATGCGGAAATTGTTTCCATTAACACCGCTGCGGCCAGTGCCCTGCCGGGCGTGGCCGCGGTAATCACCGGGCCCGATCTGGCCGGGATCACGACTAATCTCGTCGCCAGCGTTCGGGCGCCGATCGATGCCCGCGCGATCGCTATGGGCCGGGTCCGCTATGTGGGTGAGCCGGTCGCGGTCGCTGTCGCGGCCGACCGCTATCTCGCCGAGGATGCGCTCGACCTGATCGATGTTTCTTATCGCCCCCTAGCGGCAGTCGTCGACCCGGTCGCAGCCGCCGCCCCCAACGCCTCGATCCTGCATGAGGCCGTCACCAGCAATCTGATCAGCGACCGTCATTTCACTTACGGCAATCCTGACGCCGCCTTCGCCGCGGCCGCGCGACGTGTCTCCGTTACCGTGCGCTATCCCCGCAACACAGGGTCTCCCATGGAGACCTACGGAGTGGTTGCGGAATACGACCCGCACGAGGATGCATACGACGTTTTGGCCAATTTCCAGGGCCCGTTCAGCGTGCATGCCGTCATTGCGCGCGGTCTCAAGGTGCCCGGAAACAGGTTGCGATTGAAACTCCCGCCCGACTCAGGGGGAAGTTTCGGGGTCAAGCAAGGCGTCGCGCCCTACATAGTGCTGATTGCTGCCGCGTCCCGCATCGCTGGCCGGCCCGTGAAATGGATTGAAGACCGGCTCGAGCACCTGGCGGCCTCAGTGTCGGCCACAAACCGGGTGGTGACGTTATCGGCTGCGGTCGAAGCCGATGGCCGGGTGACCGCGCTCGATTGGGACCAGCTCGAGGATTGCGGCGCCTATTTGCGCGCCCCAGAGCCAGCCACGCTCTATCGCATGCACGGCAACCTCACCGGCGCCTACGACATCCGTCATGTCCGCGTGCGGAACCGGGTGGTGCTGACGAACAAGACCCCAAGCGGCTTGGTTCGCGGCTTCGGGGGACCCCAGGTGTATTATGCGCTGGAGCGGCTGATGCACCGGATTGCGGTCGAACTTGGCCGCGACCCGCTAGAAGTGATCCAGCGTAACCTGATTCCGCCGGGTGCGTTTCCGTACCGCACAGCGAACGGGGCACTCTACGATTCCGGCGACTACGCGCGT
>JAFAHH010000302.1 GCA_019237355.1 Acetobacteraceae bacterium
CGCCGGCAACAAGATCGGCCGCGATGTGGTGCGGCTTGTGGGCCAGGCCGCTCTCCCGGTCGAACCGCTGCTGCTCGCGCAAGGCGGCCAGCCCTTTTAGATCGACTTCCTTCACCCGCGAGATCGCGATGTCGGCATCGTCGAGCCGCGTATCGAACGCTTCGCGGCCGTGAACCGTCGCGGCTCGAATTGTCTGCTCGTCCTCCGGCTTGAACCGTTCGGCCAGCGCCTCGGCCCGGCCGACAAGCCGATCCTCGCTATCGCGATAGCCGATCGTCACGTCGCGCCGTGCCTCCCGGCCGCATTCCGCGATCCGGCTTTCGATCCAGTTTGGCAACCGCTCCTTCTCTCGTGCGGCGATCTGTTCCGCGATCCATGCCGCCTGCGCCGCTTCCCGCATCGCCTCCTTGGTGTCGGCGATGTTGGAAAGTTCGGCACGATCGAGGCCGGCCAGCCGGCCCTCGAGCTCGTTCCGGGTCTGCCCGGTTATGCGCTCGTCCAGCCGGTAGACATGCCCGGAACCGTTAACCGCGACGATCTCCCCTTCCCGCAGTAGACGGGCGAAGCTGCCAATCTCTTTGGCGAAAGCCGCTGTGCGCTGGCTCTGCCGCGCTTCTTCCGCGCTGGTCAACGCCAGACTGATGCCGTGGGACGCAAGCCCTTCTTGCAGTTCGCTCGCGCTGCGGCTCAAGCTGAACGCCATACGGATATCGCCGGCCGTCTTGCCAAGCGCGGGTTCAGCCTTCTTCTCGGGTGCCGGTTCCTCGGTCTGCAATGGGGCGTAGGGGCCCTGTGCGGTCGGGGCGTCCCGTTCTATCGTCCGGGCCTCTTTGCGCTGCTGGCGGGCTTCCTGCGCGGCGGCAATGGCCGCTTCAACGATCTTTTCATCGGCCTTACGTTCGGCGGCGTCACGGTCGAAGATCGGCGCGCGCACATCATCGACCCGGCCTTTTGCCGCCGCCCATTGCTGCTGCATCGACTGTTCAGCGGCGCGCTGGCGCTCCATCTCGGCCAGCATTTTTGCCGTCGCGAGTTCCGCTTGCACCTTCACGGCTTCGATTTCGAGCCGCGCCCGCTCGCGTATAGCCTCGTTGCGGGCCGCAATTTCGCGGTTGGCATCGCCTAGCTCGGTAGCGATGCCCTTCCGCTCCATAGCGGTTGCTTCCGGGCCGAGATGCTTTGTCGGCTCCTGTGGAATGCCCCGGTCTTTGTGGCTGCGGTGGTCAACCCGAATGTCGAGGCCGGCTCGTTCGTAATGCAGATTAACGTGCTGTTCCCATTCCTGCCGCAACGCCCGGATATCGGCGGGCGTGGCCGCAATACCGGCAACCTGTTCCTGTACTTCCTGCCCTTTGCGCATACGGGTTTCGGTGCGCGTGTTGGCGATATCTCCGAAGCCGTCCGGGCCTAGTTCACGGTGCGTGAAAAGAACATGCGCATGGTGATTTCGATGATCGCCTTCCTCTCCCGGCGCATGGATCGCCACGTCTGCCGCGATGCCGTATTTTTCGACGATCTTCAGCACGAATGCCGATACCAGTTCCTTGCGCTGTTCCGGAGTCAGTTCGTGCGGCAATCCGAGTTCAAGCTCGGTTGCCAGCCGCCCATTCGGGCGCGGCTCTGCCCGCTCGGCTTCGTTCCACAATCGCTGGCGGGCCTCGCGCGCCGCCTGCATCGCCCAATCCGGCGCATCGGCCCGCGTGATGATGAAACTGTCCTCGACGCCGCCGCGCGCCCGGTAGTCGTGAATTTCGCCCGTGCGATCGTCCACCAGCCGTTCGCCTGCCCGATAGGCGGCGGCTTCAACAACGCTGCGCCCGTTGCTGCGCCCGACGCTCTTGACGCTGCAATGGTAAAAGCCCGCCGCACTCATGCGCGGGCGTCCATGATGGGGGGTGCGGGGGTCTCCCCCGCCGCACAGGGATGAAATCCCGTAAGTGCAGCCTTCTCACTTTGTTCGGGCGGGATGGCCTGCAACGCGGTTTCCCGTTCTCGTATTCCCGCCGCCCGTTTTCGCTCCTCGCTTCGTCTGAAACACGGGCGGGCGGTTGTTAGCTGGAATCGGCTGGCCCAGATTCAAGCTTTCCGTTACCCTCTCAATGATTCGTTTGTCGGTGATTCACAATGCCGCGCCAGTCCAATCCCAATCGCATCAGGAAGCTCGAACAACAGGCCGAACGCATCGCCCGCCAGTTACGGGCCGCACGGGCTACCGAGGCCAAGCAGACCCGCGCCAACGACTCCCGCCGCAAAATCATCGGCGGGGCGCTATGTGAAACTCACGCCCTCGCCAATCGCAGTTCCGAATTTGCCAAGGTCTATGTCGGGCTGCTCAAGCAGTATGTGCGCCCGGAAGATCGCTGGCTGTTCGCCGATATATTCCATGCCCTGCTTCCGCTCTCCGAGGCTGCTACGCTGCTGGCTGATGGTAAAATCGCCCGTGCCGCTGCCGACAAAGCCAAAGCCGAAAAACGGGCTGCTATGAAAGCTTCCCGCACTGTTCCCGAAGCTGCGGAA